>JACQNR010000421.1 GCA_016202975.1 Acidobacteriota bacterium | reverse complement strand
CTTTGTGAGGTACGGATTGGTCGGTCGCGCCCCCGACGCCTCGGATAAAGCGCACTCCCGAAAATGTCAAACTTCTTCTGCCACCCCGGCAGAGCCGGGGGATCTCCTAACCGAATTAGTACGCACCATAGGCCTAACCGCGAATTTCACGACAAATTGGTCTACAATTCGGCGGACATTGTCGGTGCGATGGTGGTCTTGGCGCTCTGCCTGGCTGATCGATCCTGATAAGTGTCCGTGGCGCCTTGATCCCTTTTCGCTTTCGTCTCCGCAATGGGGCGCAACCCACAAATGGGGGTGCTTTAGTCTGTCAAGTTTGACACTTTTCGTAACATGGCCGCGCCGGTCATCAGCGGCGCCTGGAGGTACCATCAAGTGCTAAAAGCAGTCGTTGCACAGGTCTTCACGGCCGCCATCGTGGGAATCCTTTTCTTCTATGCGGGCAAGCAAACGCAGCCCATCCCGGACCTCACCGCCTTCCATCGATGGTACTACGAAGATCATAAATCAACCTGGGACAACACATATTGGCTCGGGGTTCCCCTCGAGAAATGCCCTCTCGATCTTCACGTCTACCAAGAGATCCTTTACGAAACCAAGCCGGACGTTCTGATTGAGTGTGGAACCTTCAAGGGAGGTAGCGCCTACTTCTTCGCCTCCATGTTTGAGCTTCTCCAGCACGGCAGAGTGATCACTATCGACGTAAAGGACTACCCCAAGAAGCCACAGCATCCGCGAATTACCTACCTCAGCGGTTCGTCAATCTCGCTTGGGGTGCTTGAAGCTGTCAAGGCCTCGATTCAGCCAGGTGAAAAGGTCATGGTTTCCCTTGATTCTGACCATCACAAGGAGCATGTCCTCAAGGAGCTTGAATTCTACGCTCCGCTGGTCACACCGGGAAATTATCTGGTGGTGGAGGACACCAACCTGAATGGCCACCCGATTGTGCCGGACTTCGGCCCTGGCCCGGCGGAAGCGGTAGCTGAATTCCTGCTACACAACCGACAGTTTCAGCGCGATGCCAGTCGTGAGAAGTTCGGACTCACGTTTTCGCCGGGCGGGTATTTGAAGAGAGTTCAATAGACGCTGCGAGGCCTGCCACGGCATTGTGCCGTCAAGGGCCGATTTTCGCTTGCGGAGATGGGTCGTCCGGTTCGTATCGGCGGAGCAGGCTGTCAAACTGGCGCTGGCGAAAGATGCTGTGTTTCTGCAGCGAGTAGCGGAATAGCAACCAAAGTATAGAGAGGCCATAAACGCTGCTCTGGAAAAAGGATGCGGAAGAAGCGGCAGGGAAGTAGCGCGTGGGGACGGGCACTTCCGCGATGCGCATCTTCAGATTGACCGCTTGCGTCAGAATCTCCTGATCGAAGATGAAACTGTCGGAGTTCATTTCCAGGTTGACGGCTTCCAGAACTTCCCGCCGAAAAGCACGATAGCCGGTGTGGAATTCCGAGAGGCGCAGTCCGTAGCTCTTGTTTTGGACCCACGTCAAAAAACGATTGGCGACGTATTTCCACCAAGGCATCCCCTGTTTGACCGGATTTGACCCGAGGAGTCTCGATCCGAGAACGATGTCGGCTTTTCCGTCCAGAATCGGCTGGATGATCTGCGGTAGCAGCGTTGGATCGTATTGATAGTCGGGGTGGAGCATCACGACGATCGCGGCGCCTGCCTTCAGAGCTTCGCGGTAACACGTTTTCTGATTTGCGCCATAGCCGTAGTTCCGGTTGTGGACGAAGAGTTCAAGCCCCAGTTCACGTGCGATGTTGACGGTTTCGTCCGAGCTATGGTCATCGACCAGAATGACGGAATCGACGAGGTCGCGCGGAAGGTCGGCGTAAGTCAAATGCAGCGTCTTCGCGGCATTGTAGGCGGGCATCACGACGACCACTTTCGGCTTTGCGCCGCTCATCGGGGAACCTCGGGGCGAGCCACAACGACGAATTGATACCCAAAGAGCGTCATCCAGACACGTGCAAGTTCATAGGCGGTGCGTTCGAGGGCGCGCATCACCCAGGAATCTTCCCATCGCGGGAAGGCCAGACCGATGGGCATGCCCGTGGGCAGAACTTGCTCAATATGGAAACCCGTGCGGGCAAACATTTCCTGCCACCCTCGCCAAGTCAGGAAGTGCAGGTGGGTTCGATCGAATAACCCGCGCTCATGGGAAGGAAAGCGTCCGAGCAAGACATGGAGGCGGAAATAGAGATTGCCGCTGTTCGGCAACGAAGCGATCAACCGGCCACCGGACGAAAAGTGCGGATGAAGATCGAGCAGAAATTTTCCCGGGTCGCGTAAGTGCTCGAGGATATCTGCGCAAAGGATGTATTCGAACGCTTCCGGCAGGCTGGGCATTCCGAGATCGAGATTGGCTTGAACCAGTCGGGCATTGGAGGGAAATTTCTCGGACGCAGGTCCCGGTCGGTCGATTCCCACCACCTCGAACCCCCGGCCGGCGAGAAGGCGTGCCAGATGACCTTCTGCGCAGCCCACGTCCAGAACCCGGCGCCCGTTTCCGATTTCAGGAAAATAACTGAGGAGAAGCGTATGGCTGCTGTGGGGACCCGGCTTAAATGCGTACGGGCTACCCTTCGTCTGCTCCTGCGATGGGGGCATGGTGCGCACGAGGCTCATTCTACTTTATCTCTTTCCCCCGTTGTTGTCGGATGCAAAAGAATCATGCTAGTCAGATGCTGTGTGAAAAGGTGTGCACGCAGTCCGCCTGTGGAGTATCATTTATACGGCCACATTGGGGAATGGCAAGATTGAATGTTTCACGAAAATCGATCGGTTTCGAGGTCATTGCCATCTGGCATTCTAGTCCAATTTGGCCAACGATAAACCGGGGGGCAAGCGGATGACATGGGGGATTTCGGTTGTATACAGACATGGACATTCCATCACTTTCTAGTAATGGGTTGAATTTCGTAACTTGTTCATTCCGCTCATGCCCGAGAAAACCTTGATTCTTATTGAATGTGGCCAAAGCATTGCACTAACGGCGTCTGGAGTCTTTGCTACCGACCGACTGGGGGGGCAAGATCGAAACCCCAGAGGGAACTAGCGAGGACGTGGGAGGAAGTACAATGATATCGAATATTCGGGAAGCACTTTCCCGGTTGCATCGCGAAGATTCAGGGCAGGACTTGATTGAGTACGCGCTGATCGCAGCCCTGATTGCGCTCGCGGCAACCTTTGGCATGGGTTCGGTGGCCAAGGCCATCAATGACGCGTTCTCCTCGATTGGGGCGAAGCTGGGGGCGTACTCGAAATAAGATCATCTTCAAACGTCAAGGGCGAATGTGGGGCCCGCGGGCGGGCCCCCGAAGCCTTTTGAAGCCCGGCTGAACGCTGCGTCTGCTCATGGCCATAGACGTTTACTTGTCAATCGGCGTGATGGTTTGCGCAGGCGTCACGGCGGCCACGGATGTTCAGCGGGGCCGCATGCCGATTGGCTGGCGTAACTCGGCCAGCGCGGAGGCCTTGGGTCGAGGACTGAATGTTCCACCGGATTCCATCGGTATCCAAGTCCATGGCATCTGGCACCTTAGTCCAATTTTGCCAATGATTAACCGGTCGCGGGGGGATGACAAACTGGGGATTCTGATTGTCTATTAACGTGGACAGTGTCTTAACTCCTCAGTGATGTGCCGGAATCCGTAAAGTGTTCATTCTACTAAAGCCCGAAAAAAACCTTGCTTTCTTCCTGAATGTGGCTAAAATTTTGCACTAACGGCGCCCGAAGCCTCGGCTACCGACCGACTGGGGAAGACGAACGAAACCTCAGAGGGAAAGAGCGAGGGCTTAGGAGGAAGGAAGATGATGTCGAATATTCGGGAATCACTAATCCGGTTGCATCGGGAAGATTCGGGCCAGGACCTGATCGAGTACGCGCTGATTGCGGCCCTGATCGCGCTCGCGGCGACCTTCGGTATGGGTTCGGTGGCCAAGGCCATCAACGACGCATTCTCGTCGATCGGGTCGAAGCTGAAGACCTACACTAAGTAAGCTGGGCTTCAAGCGTCAAGGGCGAATGCGGGGCCCGCGGGCGGGCCCCCAAAGCCTTTTGTAGCCCGGATTCCCGGCTGAGTGCTGCGTCTGTTCACGACCATGGACGTTTACCTGGCAGTCGGCGTGATGATTTGCGCAGGCGTCGCGGCGGCCACGGATGTTCAGTGGGGCCGGATACCAAACTGGTTAAGCTATTCGGCCATCGTCGCAGGGCTGGGGTTGCGAGTCGTGAGCGGTGGCTGGCGGTCATGCTTGGACGGGTTGGTCGCTGGCTTAATCGGCGGCGGGGTCTTTTTGATTTTCTTCCTGGTGCGTGGAATGGGCGCGGGTGACGTCAAGCTCATGACGGCGGTGGGCGTCTGGTCAGGAATGCGCCAACTTCCTGCCGTAATGATCGCGACGGCGCTGGCGGGCGGGATCCTCGCACTCGGATTCATGGTTATTCACAAACAGACTGCGGCCACGTTGCGCAACGTGGGCTCACTGTTTCGTTTTCATATTTTGTCAGGTCTGACTCCACATCCGGAGATTAATCTGCAAAACCCTCAGGCCCTTCGGGTTCCCTATGCTCTGGCGATCGCCGCTGGCACCATCTATGTCCACGGAATTTCGCTGATGAGAGGCTGAAAATTGGACACAAAACGCCTTGCTTTAGCTCTGGTTGTTGCCTTGGTTATCACCGGTGGGGCGACATACGCATTTTACCGCCTCCGCGGGCCGGGCGGCCCGACGGTGCCGATGAGAAAAGTTGTGGTGTCGTCGAAGGAATTGGCTGCCGGAAGCGTTCTCAAAGCGGAAGATCTGACGACGGCAGACTGGCCGGTGAATTTGGCCTCGACGGGCGTCTTCGGCAAGGTTGACGAAGTTGTAGGCCGAGCCGTGGTTTACCCCGTTGGTGAAAAGGACATCATTCGCGAGCGCGATCTCGCCGCTCCCGGTTCGGGGCTGGGGTTGGCGCCGAAGATTCCGCCGGGGATGCGGGCCGTTTCGGTTCGCTCGAATGAAGTGGTGGGCGTGGCTGGATTTCTTTATCCCGGTTCCCGCGTGGACGTGCTGGCGACGCTCCGGCCCACGGGGGGCAGTTCCAACATTACCGAGCCTATTACGCAGACAGTTTTGCAGGACGTGGAAGTGATCACGGCTGGTCAGAGAATTCAGCCCGATCCGGAAGGGAAACCGCAGACTGTAAACGTAGTGACCTTGCTACTGAATCCAGAGGACTCCCAGAAGCTAATGCTGGCCAGCAGCCAGGCGGATATTCAGTTTGTGTTGCGGAGCGGCGCCGACAAGGAAAAAGTGGAGACGGAGGCGGTGAGCGTAGCGGACTTATTGGGAAAATCCAAGAAAGTGCCTCCTCCCCCGCCTCCTCGCAGGCCTGGCAGGAGGATTTCGCCCACAGAGGTAAAGACCCCCAAGGTACCCAATTTCTACACGGTCGAAGTCATTCAGGGAGAACAACGGAGTGAGGAAAAATTCGAGTAGGATTTCGTCGGGCCGCATGTTGTACAGATCATTGCTGAACTCCAAGTTGGCCGTCGCGAGCGGCCTGTGCTTGCTCCTCATGCTCAACCTGAGGATTCAAGCCGGGCCGGTGCAGGAGTCGAGTGCGTCGACGGAAACTCAGACGCTGCATGTCCTGGTGGGGAAGTCGCTGGTGGTGAATTTGGAGACCCGCCTGACGCGGGTGATGGTAAGCAGCCCCAACGTCATCTCCGCCGTGCCCACCTCGCCCACGCAAGTGGTTGTTTCCGCTAAAGCGGTGGGGGCGAGTAGTCTGATTCTCTGGGACGAAACGGGCCGCTCCCGCATGCTTGACGTCCTTGTCGATCTCGATGTGGCAGCTCTCCGTGACAGCATCCAGCTCGCATACCCCAACGAGCCAATTCAGGTTCAGGCGGAAGGCGACAAGCTGATCATCTCGGGCGCGGTTTCAGGCCAGGAGGTCATCGAAAGCATTACCAAAATGGCGGCCACTTTCTCCAGAAACACTGTGAACTCTATGGTACTGGCCGAGCCTCCTCACGAGAAGCAGATTCTCCTGGAAGTGAAATTCGCTGAGGTAGACCGAAGCAAGATCGACCAGTTCGGGATCAATATTCTCAACGCGGGTCTTCTGAATACACCAGGCTCGATCACCACTCAGCAATTTGGCGCTCCGAGCGGCGCCAGCGTGGCCCCTGGCACGCCGGGGTCCGGCGGCGGCGGCGGTGGCGGCCAGGGGCGGGTCGACGTCGGCGGACAGATTCCTGGAAGAGTGGCGGGAGCCACCACCAACTTCTCGATGACCGATACTTTGAACATGTTCTTGTTCCGCCCGGACCTGAATATCGCCGTGACGATTAAGGCTCTCCAGCAGCAGAGTGTCCTCCAGATCCTCGCTGAACCCAACATTCTTGCTCTCAATGGGAAACCTGCAAGATTTCTGGCCGGCGGCGAGTTTCCGTTTCCGGTTGTACAAGGCGGCGCGCAGTTTACGGCGGTCACCATCCAGTTCCGGCCATTCGGAGTGCGTCTCGATTTTACGGGCTACATTACCAAGGAAGGGACGATACGCATGCAGGTGGCGCCTGAAGTGAGCACGCTGGATTTTACTAATGCCGTGACCATTTCGGGCTTTCTGGTGCCCGCCATGTCGACGCGGCGGGCGGAGACGGAGATTGAACTCAAAGATGGCCAAATGTTTGGGATGGCTGGACTCATAGATCAGCGCACCCAGACCAACATGTCAAAGATTCCGGGTATTGGGGATCTTCCCATTATCGGCCACCTGTTCCGTTCGAAAAACCTGAATCGCTCGCGCACGGAATTGATCGTGCTGGTAACGCCGCACATTGTTGACCCCGTCCGGAATGGGTTTGCACCTCCGCAGACCCCCGATTACCCGGTGCAATTTTTGGACAAACAGGGCTTTGACAATCGGCTACCCAAATCCGATAAACCGCCAGCAGCCCTGGCGGCCAAACCCGAAGAGGCGGCTAAACCCCAGTAAGCTTATGGACCATGAGCGAAAAGCCCGTACACCGGAACGCGGAAGAGCTCCTTCTGTAGATTCGCTCTCCATCGCCACCCTTTGCCTGGACACGGACTCGGCCGAGCAGATCCGATCATTCCTCGAATCCATGCCCTTGGCCCAGTTGGCGACCGAATTGCAACATTATCTGGCCGACGAACAGGACTCGGTGTTCGTGGACCGGCTCAAGGATCTGAAGCCGGATATCTGCATCATCGATTTTGACCGTGACCGCGAAAAAGCCAGCCGCACCGCCGAGCGTATCCGCGAGGTCTTGACCGAGACGGCGATCTTCGCCGCCTCGTCCAAGTCGCAGCCGGACTTTATTATCCGGGCCATGCGCAGCGGTTGCAGCGAGTATCTTGCCAAGCCTGTGGGCCGGGATCAGCTCCTGGAAGCGCTGGCGCGCGTCGGGGCGCGGCGAAAAGAAAAACGGGAGCTGGCGAGTGGGCAATTACTTGCCTTCCTGAGTGCCAAGGGCGGGACGGGTGCGACAACCCTATCCATTCACCTGGCTGCTCACCTGGCTCGCAATCAGGGCCGCCGGACCTTGCTGGTTGACCTGCACCCGGACCTTGGCGACGCAGCGATTTTTCTGGCATTGACCCGACACCAGTATCATTTTTACGATCTCGCCGAAAACGCCCACCGGCTGGACAGCGATTTCCTGCAAGGCTTCGTGGTGCGGCACCCGAGCGGTTTGGATGTGCTTCCCGCTCCGGACGGCGTCGATTCACCCCGTCACGTAGCCACCGACGCCATGCAACGAATTCTCGAGTTCTTGCGGGGGCAGTACGAATTTGTGGTCGTGGACTGCTTCCCGGCGCTGACTGAAGAGGTCATGGCCGTGATCGATATGGCCGATCAGGTGTTTCTGGTGGCGACCCCCGAGATTCCTGCCTTGCGCAACGTGGCCCGACACCTGGAGTTCATGGGGCGCTTCGACTATCCCCGCGACAAGGTCCGCGTGGTCATCAACCGCCACATGAAGGGCGGCGCGATCACCGACGCGCAAATCGAAAAGGCGATTCGGAAGAACATTTACTGGAAGGTTCCAAATCAATATAACGAGGTCATCCGTGCCATTAACAACGGAGACCCTCTCTCGGTGAGTCCGAAATCGGATTTGATGGCCAGTCTGACGGAGTGGACTGCCTCCCTCACCGGAAAGCAACCTCAGGGATCGAAAAAGCAGGAAAAGGGGATGTTCGGCTTCCTGGGTGGGTAGTGGGGCCAGGGACGGCGATGGGTAAGGAGGAAATATGGGGGACATAACTCGCAATTCCATTCTCGTAGGTGGTCAAGGCCAGGCGCAGCCGCGCGCGGGGGGCGAGAAGAAGGCTGCGTCCTTGACCCCCAAGGCGTATCAGGAGCTCAAGTCCAACATCCATCGGGAAATGCTGACCCGTGTCGACCTTGAGAAACTCATGGACTTGCGGGACGGCCGGGCACGCTCGCAGATTTTTACCATCATCCAGGACCTGGTTGCCGCTTCCAACACGCCCATGAGCGGCATGGAGCGCGAAAGGCTTTCGCGCGAGGTTTTGGATGAAGTTTTCGGCCTCGGTCCGCTCGAGCCGCTGCTGCAGGACCCGACGATCAACGATATTCTCGTGAACACTCACAAGAGCGTCTACGTGGAGCGAGCCGGAATTCTCGAGCAGACCAACGTGCGCTTTAAGGACGACGCGCACCTGATGCACATTATTGACAAGATCGTTTCGGCCGTCGGCCGGCGCGTGGACGAGTCCTCTCCTATGGTTGACGCCCGACTGATGGACGGCTCACGTGTGAACGTGATTATTCCTCCTCTCGCGATCGACGGGCCCATCATGTCCATCCGGCGGTTCGGACACGTACCGCTTGAGGCTGACGATCTGCTGGCCAATCGTTCCCTGACGGCCCAGATGTTGGAACTGCTGAAGGGCGCAGTCAAATCACGGCTAAATATTTTGATCTCAGGAGGAACGGGCGCCGGAAAGACCACGCTGCTCAACTGCCTCTCCAGTTTCATTTCGGAAAAGGAGCGGATTGTAACGATCGAAGACTCCGCCGAACTCCAGATGAAGCAGCACCACGTGGTCCGCCTGGAGTGCCGCCCGCCGAACGTCGAAGGCAAGGGCGCGGTCAAGCAGAGGCAACTCGTGATCAACAGCCTGCGTATGCGTCCTGACCGGATCATCGTGGGTGAGGTCCGCGGCGAGGAAGCGCTCGACATGTTGCAGGCCATGAACACGGGCCATGACGGCTCGCTCACGACCATCCACGCCAACACGCCGCGCGACGCCCTGGCTCGCCTGGAGACCATGGCCTTGATGGCCAACCTGAACCTGCCGGAGAAGGCGATCCGGCAGCAGATTGCCGCAGCGGTTCACATCATCGTCCAGATTTCCCGCATGAGCGACGGAACACGGCGTATCACCCACTTCACGGAAATCGCGGGCATGGACGAAGATGTGGTCAGCATGCAGGATATTTTCATGTTTGAGAAAAGAGGCATTGCTCCCGGCGGGCGCGTCCTAGGCAAGTTTTACGCCACCGGGATCCGTCCCAAATTCGCGGAAAAACTGAAGGTCTCCGGCGTGACAGTTCCGGCGAGCCTCTTCGAACACGTCATGGAAGTGTAGTTTTCGACGGTATTACGATATGACGCCTGTCACCGTATTTATCGGCATCCTGGTCATCACGTTCGTGGTGATGATTGTGATGCTGCGCCCGACCCAGACGGAAAAGACCTTGGAAAAGCGTCTGCGGACCATTGAGCGTGCCTCTGTAGGCGTGATCCCGGACGAGGCAGCGGACCTGCTTCGTCAGGAGAAGATGAGTGATATCCCCTGGCTCAACGAGATGATGCTGGAGTGGGGCAGCCTTCGCAAGCTGAACCGGCTCCTTCATCAGGCGGAAAGCGATTGGACGGTTGGGAAGCTGATTTCCATCACACTCATTCTCTTTGTTTTAGGGACATGGGTGGCCAATTTCCGGGCGCCCTCGATTGTCCTCGCCTTGATCGCGGGGGCGGGAGTCGGCTCGCTGCCGACCGTCTTTCTCTTTATTAAGCGATGGCGGCGATTGCGAAAATTTGAGGAACTCCTTCCGGACACGATCGACCTGATGGCGCGAGCCCTCCGCGCCGGTCACACCATCTCGTCCGCGATTGAGATGGTGGCTGCCGAAGGCTCGGAGCCGGTGGCTTCGGAATTCCGGCAAGTGTTTGAGCAGCAGAATTTCGGCTTGCCCCTGCGCGAGGCCATGCTGGGCCTTGCCGAGCGCATTCCTCTGCCCGACGTCAGCTTTCTGGTGACAGCGATTTTGGTGCAGAAGGAAACGGGCGGCAACCTTGCCGAGGTTCTTGATAAGACGGCGATCGTCATCCGCGAGCGCTTCCGACTGCGCGGCCAATTGCGCGTCTATACCGCGCAAGGCCGTCTGACCGGGTGGATTCTGGCGGGCCTTCCTTTCATCATGTTTGTGCTCCTGAATATCGTCAATCCGGCCTACATGCGCATTCTGATCACTGACCCGGCGGGCCGGACGCTGATTTATGTGGGGATTGTGCTGATGGTAGTGGGGGGCTGGGTAATCCGCAAAGTGATCGATATTAAGGTGTAACGCTAGGCGCTACCATGCTGGATATTATTGTCGTCGTGGCTGTAGTTTT
>JACQNR010000420.1 GCA_016202975.1 Acidobacteriota bacterium | reverse complement strand
TTCCCCAACCTGCGCGTCAATGTGAACACGGTCATTTGCGCCGAGAACTTTGAAAACGTCCTCGATATCGCCGAGTTTGTGAAGAAGAATTGCCGGGTCGATGGCCACTACTTCAACATCATCCGCGGCAACGCGCTTGACCCGGAGTTGAAACGTATCCCCACTGACCGCCTGGAAGGCCTATACAAAGAAATCCAGAAGATCTACGCCTACTACGCGCCGACGATTCTTCGGCGGTTTGACGGCATGAAGCGCGAATTTGCGGACGTCTTCTATCAGGGCACGCTGGGCTTCCACAACAAGGTGCAGCTCCAAAACATCGAGTCGCCGCACCCCTGGCCCATGCCCTGCACGGCGGGGGAAACCGCAATCGTCATCGACTACAACGGCGATGTGCGCGCCTGCGAACTGCGGGGAAAACTGGCCAACCTGCGCGACTTTGACTGCAACTTTGCACGATTCTGGCAGACCCAAACGCGTGAGGCCGAAGTGGATGCCATCGTCCGCGACCAGTGCTGGTGCACCCACGTCTGCTTCATCCACGACAGTTTACGATATTCCCCCAAGACGCTCCTCTACGATATTCCAGTCACCTACCTCGGATCCAAATTCTCGAACGGAAATACGTAATGGCACAGTCCATCAACCGGCGCACTGCGCTCGTACCTATTCAGACGCGGCGCACCGTCTGGTAGAGACCGTTGCTTTTAAGTTAGCGTGACGCGCCGGCGCGGCAAATCTCCGAAAAGGCCCGGAGGGCCGGAAGAATGTGACCCAGCGCGGAAGGGCTGGGACCTGACTGCCCCTACCCCCTTCACTCCCTCCCCCGCCCGCTGGGGAGGGGGCAGGGCGGAGGGTACTCCACTAACCCATGACTCTCGCCATGGGCCACGTTCTCCCGCCCCTTGTGGGGCTTGAATGCCCACAGTACGACGCGCGCTCTAAGGTCGCACAATTCGCAGCACCGCTCCATGCATACTGCAATCTATTGAAAATGTTAGTGTTGGTCAGAATAAGCCTGGAAGAAACTGGCCATGAAACACTGCCATGTGGTTGCCTAAGCCATGATTGAGTAAGGCGAGGAAATGATTCTGCTCCTCCTATCCAAATCTGGTGTTTGGCCAGCGGTTTGCACCCATTGGTTAACCAAACGGTAAATCCCGTAGTCTGAACGAACGAAGCGGGTCGGAAGTGGAATTTCTACCGTATGGGGCGAAAAAAGTACCCGGATGGGGAAACGGTTAAGGTGTGGGCTGGGCGCTAATTTGACGTTCGACATCAGGAGGTTCAGTCATGCGCATCAAGTTCTGGGGAGTCCGAGGGTCAATCCCCACGCCGGAACATCGCAATCACCGCTATGGCGGCAACACCACGTGCGTGGAAGTCAGGCTGGACGACGGGACGATATTCATCTTGGACTGCGGGAGTGGCGTCAGGCCCCTGGGTAAGAGCCTGGAACGTGAGTTTGAGGGCAAATCCATCCAGGCCTACGTCCTCATGAGTCATTTCCACTGGGACCACATTCAGGGAGTCCCTTTTTTTGCACCCCTTTACCGGCCGGGAAACACTTTTCTTTTCCTATCGGTAAAGCGCAAGAAGTCTGACCTCCAGGGGCTGATCGAAGGCCAGATGGGTAGCCCGCATTTTCCAGTGGATATGGGAGCGCTGCTGTCGGCACGGAGTTTCTGGTCTCTCGACTACGGAGAGATCAGCGTCCAGTCCGCGACCATCCGCACCGCGCCCTTGAACCACCCTCAAGGGTGTGTTGCATTTCGCATCGACGCCGACGGAGCCTCGCTGGTATTCGCCACGGACACTGAGCCGGGGTCGGTGGCGCACGACCACGCGCTGCGCAACCTGGCTGAAGGTGCCGACCTGCTCATCTACGACGCCCAATACACGCCTGAACAGCTCCAGGGCGAGCGTAAAGGGTGGGGACACAGCACCTGGCTCGAAGGCGTGCGCATCGCGCGCGAGTGCGGCATCCGCCGATTGGCCCTAACTCATCACGATCCGGAGAGTGACGATGTATTTGTAGATGGGTTGGTCAAACAAGCCCGGGAACTTATGCCGGAGATCGAAGGAGCTTCCGAGGGTTTGGAGATCGACCTCGCGCAGGATAGCGTTTTGCGCGCCTACGAGGCGAATTTGCATCGCAAGGAGCGCCGCTATTCGGCCGAACTGCCAATTCGACTGACGTGGGGGAATAACGGCCACACTGGCGAGGCTGAGGGGCTTCTTCTCAATGTCTCGCAGTCGGCATTGTACTTCCTGGCGCCGGACAGTATCCCATCGGATAAAATCATGGAGGTTACCATCACCATCCCCAATGAACTGACCCGTCATGGCGAGTTGATTTCCCGGTTCACGGCTCTGCCCACCCGGAAGAACTGGGTGAGCAGAACTCTGGCAGGAACCGGTTCGTGTGTGGGCGTTCTGGCGCGCCGAATTGAGGATTCGGAGATCCCTCAAGATTACGAGAATGTCCCCAGCCTCAAGACCGCAGCCAAGTGAGCCGTGTGGGGCGGCGACTGTCGCTATTTTCGCTCTGCGATCCCTCGATGCAACTCGATCGAGGTGCACCAGTAAGCCGCCGCTCCACACGGACCTCCAATAGGACGCCCCTCGATAACTTGCAGACGCGACGACAGGGGGAATGCCCTCCCTCGGTCTGTCCCCCCGGTATAAACCCACAAAGGCCCGCAGGGCCGGAAGACTGTGGCCCAGCTTCTCTTTCCACCCTCCGTGAGCGGGCGGGACTCGTCCCGATGGCTCTGATCGGCAGCGCCGCTGGCGGAAACTTCAACCTTCGACCTCCCCGTTCTAGTTGAGTGCATCACAGGCCCGGAGGGCCGGAAGATTGTGGCCCAGCGCGGGAGCGTTGGGGTTTGAGTGCCCTCTCCCCCTTTCCCCCTCCCCCACCCACGGGGGAGGGGGAAAGGGGGAGAGGGATGATCAGCCAACCCATGGCTCTCGCC
>JACQNR010000446.1 GCA_016202975.1 Acidobacteriota bacterium | reverse complement strand
CCCTGGGCTACATTCTGTCGGCCCTGCGGGCCTGAAAGTCGCGTGTCAGGCCTCAAAGAGCCGAAATCGCAGACATCAAACTACAATGTCTGCGCCACCCGCGAACAATTCCGGTCGAATGGTTGGTTAGCAATCACCTGCTTATGAGCTTCGTAGCCACAGAATCCAGCTCATCAAGATCTGGAAACTGCGAGTATCCTCTGAGCGCGTGGCCAGGATTGAAATACTCGAATCCCTTTCCGACGTAAATGTCATTAGCAACTCTCAGTACGCGGATTTCTTCGGCGTTCAGTGTCTTTTGCCCTTGGTCGAGTGCCTCGTACGCCTCAAGCAGGTCGTGCCCAAACTCCTTTTTCACTTCCGATTGCCTCTTGCTCAGCAAGTGGCGAGACTTAACTTCAAGTTCGATAGCGCGACAGAGGAGAAAGTACGGTACCGGCGAGAAACTATTAGGCGACTCAAAATCCTGTTTGCATTTGTAATAATGCCGCGCCCACATATGAAAGGCGTCGGGTGACAGGTTCACGAACAAACCTTGTACATGAATCACCTGATTCATGACTCCTCCCTTTGTGCGAAATCCGATCGAAACACGACAATTCCTTTCACCAATCTTCCCGCATCAAAGTCTCCGCTTGCAAGCGTTCAAGGAACGGGTCGATAGCTGAATCTTCGCAGGCGTAAACAGCATCGAGGGCCTTCTTGATTTCTTCGGAAGATAGCGATGCCCACCATGGGCCGCCCGGCTTCACCGCAGATGCTTTACGATCGGCATGGTGTGCGATGCGTGTTCTCCGACGTTTTGACATGTCGTCAGGGCGCGGCACGCCATGCCCCTACCATCATGCCGCGCTAAAGCGCGGCGCTACGTCACCTTCTGGGCCTGCAGCAATCCATGCCAGGCGAGAACCTTCTCAAGCTTGGCGCGGTTTTCGGATTTGAGGGGGACGAGGGGGAGGCGGTATATCTCTTCGATCATGCCCATCATGGCGAGTGCGGCTTTGACGGGGATGGGGTTGGTTTCGATGAAGTTCACTTGCATGAGGGGCAGTAGTTCAAAGTGCAGTTTGCGCGCTTCGTCGAACTTGCCGTCGAGCATCAGGTGCGCCAGCTTTGTCATCTGACCGGGAATTTCGTTCGATATGACAGAGATGATGCCTGCGCCGCCAAGGGCCATGAGCGGGAAGGTGAAGGCGTCGTCGCCCGAGAGAACGCGAAAGTCCGGCCCGACCGCTGCGAGCACTTCCATCTGCTGCGTGATGCTTCCGGAAGCTTCCTTGATGGCGACGATGTTGGAGATCTTCGCCAGGCGCGCCACCGTCGCGGGCTCGATATTCGAAGAGGTACGGCCCGGCACGTTGTAGACGATGATGGGAAGATCGGTCGATTCGGCGATGGTGGCGAAGTGCTGATAGAGGCCTTCCTGGGTGGGCTTGTTGTAATACGGCGCAACGGAAAGGATGCCCTGAACGCCGAGCCCCGACACTTCCTCGGCGAGCGCCGCGACCCGGCGCGTGTTGTTGCCGCCCACTCCGGCGATGATCGGAACCTTCTTCGCCGCTTCTTCAACGACCAAACGAATGATCGCCGTGTATTCGCCGTGCTCGAGCGTGGGCGTCTCACCCGTTGTCCCGCAGGGAACCAGGAAATCGATTCCCTCGCGAAGCTGAAACTGCACCAGGCGTCGGAGCGCGTCGCCATCCACCGTACCGTCGCGCCGGAAGGGCGTCACGAGCGCCGTGCCACAACCACGAATGTCGAGAGGCATGGTTCCTCCTTCAGCCACGAGGGACAAACTCAGCGTGCGATGAAGGCATTATACCGCAGGAGGGAGGTAGCAAGTGCGTTGGAAGGGTGAAGTTCCCCGGGTTCAAGTTTTCGGTGCCGCGGTATCGCCCTGGCCGAGGATGTCCGCGAAGTTGAAGAGCCCCTTCTTCCCCACCACCCAGCGCGCGGAGTAGAGGGCGCCCTCGGCAAAGCCCTGGCGGCTGCGCGCCGTGTGTCGCACGATCACGGTATCGGCCTCGGAATCGAACCCCAGTTCGTGGACGCCGGGAATGTTTCCAGCGCGCGTGCAGGAAACCGGAATTTCGCGCTCCTTGAATGCGGGTTGAACCTGCCGCTTGATTTCGAGCGCGGTGCCTGAGGGCGCGTCTTTCTTGAATTTGTGGTGCGCTTCGGTCAGGTAGGGATCGTACATGGGGAAGCGCGCAAAGGTTTCCGCCGCGGCGCGCGCCACCTGATAAAACAGGTTTACGCCGATGGAGAAATTCGCGGCGTACACCAAACCGATGCCGCTCGCATCCACAATCTTGTGGACTTCATCGAGGCGGTCATGCCAGCCCGTTGTACCGACGATGGTGTTGCAGCCGACGCCCGCGATGCGACGGATGTTCTCCAGCACCGCCTTGGGCTCCGTGAACTCGATGCAGACATCGATGCCTTTGAAGTTTTGGGGTGTGATGCCCGCGCCGCCCGTATTCACGTCGATGTCCATGATGAGGCGGACTTCGCACCCGCGCTGCGGGGCGAGCTGGGCAATCGTCCTCCCCATTTTGCCGTAACCGAGAATTGCGAGGTTGAGAGTTTCCGCCAAGGTCAAACCTTACCGCAGAGACGCAGATGCCCGGAGAAATAGTATAGAAATGTACCCGGATTGTCTTCGCGCCTCTGCGCCTCTGCGGTGAAACTAATCGAGGTATCCATCCGCCTTCATCAACTCGGCGTTGAGCAGAGCCGCCCCGGCGGCGCCGCGAATCGTGTTGTGGCTGAGCGCCGTATATTTCCACTCAAGCACCGGACAGGGGCGCAGTCGGCCGACGACCGTGGCCATGCCACGCTCGGAGTCGACATCGAATTTCACTTGCGGCCTGTCCTTTTCTTCACGCACGATGACGGGGTGTTTCGGCGCCGAGGGGAGTTCCAGTTCCTGCGGGCGCGAGCGGTACTTTCGCCACGCCGCGGCGATGTCGGCCGCTTGCGCAGGCGTACGCAAAGCGATCGAGATCGATTCGGTGTGGCCGTCTTCGACGGGCACGCGGTTGCAGTGCGCGCTAACGATGAAATTTCCCATCTCGACCCGGCTGTCGGTAAGCTTGCCGAGAAGCTTGCGAGTTTCGCGCTCCACCTTCTCCTCTTCGCCGCCAATGTAAGGAATGATGTTTCCGAGAATGTCGAGCGTCGGCACGCCGGGATAGCCCGCGCCCGAGACCGCCTGCATGCTCGTCATCATCACCTTGGCGAGACCAAACTGGCGCTCGATCGGCGCCAGCGACATGACGAGTCCGATCGTTGTGCAGTTGGGGTTGGTGACGATCATGCCTTTCCATTTGCGCTCGTGGCGCTGGGCGCGCACCAGGGCCAGATGATCCGGGTTGACGTCGGGGATGAGAAGGGGGACGTCGGCGTCCATACGATGGTTCGATGAATTGGAGACCACAACGTGGCCCGCGTGGGCGAATTCCTTTTCGATCTCACCCGCCACTTTCGAATCGAGCGAAGAGAAGATGAGCTTCGGCGCGCTCCCCGGCTTGCACTCGTGGACCGGCAAGGGGGCGGCAGACTTGGGCATGGCGTCGCGGACGCGCCAGTTACATGCCTCGCCGTAAGTTTTCCCCGCCGAGCGGTCCGAGGCCGCGAGCCACTTCACTTCAAACCAGGGATGGTGCTCGAGCAGGCTAATGAAGCGCTGCCCCACCATGCCTGTTGCCCCCAGTATTCCCACTTCCAGTTTCTTCATCATGACTCAATCTTGCGATCCCTCGATGCCGGATCGCTCTTGCTCCCTTCTGCCCCCAAGAGTCTTCGATTGACAATTGTCGATTGAAGATTGAACAAGAAGATCGCGCTGAGGCACTTCAATCTGCAATCGACAGTCTTCAATCTTCGATTTTCGCCTTCAGGTCTCGCACCAGCCGACAATACAAATCCACGGCTCGAATCAAGTCGGCCTTGCGGACGCATTCGTGGTCTGTATGCGCGACGTTGATGGATCCGGGCCCAAGCAGCAGGGGCTGCCCCCAGCGCGTCAGGTTGGGAAGATCCGTGGCGAAGGCGACCCGGTCCGTCTCAAATCCGTCGACCGCCGCCATTTTGATCGCAGGCGTTTCGCGGATGAACTCATATTCGCAGCGGCCATCGAGCATGCGGCGGATATTGTCCCGAAGCTCTTCCGTGCCGTTCACGGTGCGGATGAGCACATCGGCGTGCGCTTCGTCCGGCACCACGTTGGCCTCGCGTCCGCCGGAGATCAGCCCAATGTTAAGCGTCGCGGGGCCAAGAACGGGATCAACCGGCAGCGGCATCGCGCGCAGTTCGTTGAGCACGTCCAGGAGTTTGTCGATGGCCGATTCGCCCAGGTGCGGGTACGCCGAATGCGCCATGCGCCCCCGGGCGCGAATGCCCACGCGAAGAATGCCCTTGGACCCGATCGCCAGCTTGTTTTCCGTCGGCTCGCCGTTGATCATGTAACGGCAGCCGGGGGAAGCCTCGTTCGCCGCGTGGGCGCCGTCACTTAGGGTTTCTTCGCCCACCAGGAAGAGCAGGCCGAAATCGCCCACCCCTTCTGCTCTTAAGCGCTTGGCCGCCTCGACTTGGGCTGCGAGGATTCCTTTGGCGTCGCACGAACCCCGACCGTAGATGAATTCTTCATCCTCAGTCGAAGGGAAGAATGGGGGCACCGTATCCATATGGGTGCTGAGAACAACTTTGGGCCGCCCGTGAGTGGCAAAGATGTTGGAGCGATCGCCCTCGACGGGAATCATCGTGACGCTAAAGCCGCATTCTGACAAGTAATTGCGCAGCAGGAGCCCGCAGGCTCGCTCATTGCCTGTCACCGAGTCCGTGTTGACCAGCGTGCACGTTAGCTCGAAGAGATTCATCGTAAACGCTTCCTGCTGTAACCCTAGCAGTGCTGACCTATCCCCTAAGCATCATCCCAAAGGGTCACAACGTGACGGACTCAGACCACTCGCCACCAGCCCGTTGCGGGGTCTTAAGACGTTAGCCCAGTTGTGAAATTTGCGTCAAGGCGATTCCGCGCAAACGACATGTGCAGAGGGTTTCTGTTGTTAGTGTCAAAACATTGCATCTTCAAAGCCCTGAGTCCGACTCAATCCTCCAACTCAATCCATCCAGAACCCACTGCCAGATTGTAAACTACAGTAAATAAGTAACTTGTACCAGTGACGAGATGGCACCAGTGTGCCATGGCTTTTGCATAAGTTTATGGCATGATAGCTGATGGTGTAAGGTTGCACGGACAAGGAGAGATCGCGGAGTCTGCCGACAGGACTTTGGGATTT
>JACQNR010000445.1 GCA_016202975.1 Acidobacteriota bacterium | reverse complement strand
GTGAAGCGCAAGCTCTCGGCTCGCGCCCCCGGTCGCTCGCTCCGCATGCAGATGCGCCAGGGCCTGCTGCTCGGACTGAGTTTCAACCTCTACCGCTTGAAGCTTCGCTACCTTTTCCTGAGGATGTCAACAGAACCACAGCGAGTCTAGACTCATCTTTCACCGAATGGAGGGAGAGTCATGAGGCTGTCCCGAAGGAAGTTTACGAAGGAGTTCAAGGAAGCCGCCGTGCGGCGGCTTGAATTGTGGGCCTCGGTGGCAGAAGTGGCCCGTGCCTGCCAGATGAATCCGAATGTATTACACCGCTGGCGCAGGGAACTTCGGGAGTACGCAGCGAAGGCTTTTCCGGGCGAAGGTCGCGATCGGACCGAGGAGAGCCCGATCGCCGCACTGGAGCGTAAGGTCGGTCGTCAGGCGATGGAATTCGATTACTTGCGGCGATGCTTGCAGCGTGTCGAGGAGCAGCGGAGGCTGCAGGCTTTGACTATCCGCACCTCGTCTACTCGCACCTTGATAAAGAAGTGCGTACCGCGAGCCTGATTCCCTTGGTGGCTCTGTGTCAGCTCGCGGGGGTTAGCCCGGGCAGGGTTTTACCCCTCGCGGCATGCTCTGCAGCCGGTTGAGCGGGACTTGGACTTGCGCGATGAAATGCAACGTATCGCGTTAGAGTTCCCGTCCTACGGCTGGCGAGGGGTAACGGCGGAGTTGCGCCGGAGCGGTTTGACAGCGAACCACAAACGCGCCCGGAGGATCATGCGCGAGCATAACCTGCTTTGCTTGCGCCGCAAGAAGTTCGTGGTGACTTCCGACTCGAAGCGTGACCGCCGGGTGTACCCAAACCTGGCCGGAAGCATGGTGCTGACCGACATCGATCAGGTCTGGGTGGCAAATACTAGCTACATCCGGCTGGAGACTGACTTCGTCTAACTCGCGGTGCTGCTGGATGCGCACTCACGCCGAGTGATTGGCTGGGCCCTGAACCGCACACTGGAAGGCGATCTGGTCCTTGCTGCCTTACGCATGGCACCGCGCCGCCGCTCGCCAACGGCCCGCTTGGTGCATAACTCCGACCGTGGCATTCAATATGCCGCTAAGGATTACATCGACCTGCTAACGCAGCACCGCATCGCCATCAGCATGAGCCGGAAGGGGAATCCTTACGACAACGCCGCTTGCGATCGTTCATGAAAACGCTCAAGCACGAGGAGGTCTGCCGGCAGGAGTACCGGGATCTGGCAGAGGTTCTCGCCTCAATCGGGGCTTCATCGAGAGGGTCTACAACGAGAAGCGTTTGCACTCAGCTTTGGGCTACCGCCCGCCGGCGGAGTTTGAACGAATGCTGGCTATCCCGGCGACCAGGGTGTACGGACACACTTTTCTCACCGAACTCAAACTTTCCAATGGCATCAAGATTGGGCACTCGTGCCTTCCTGTCGCTGGCCACCTTCCGGGAAGCCGACTTCCCAGGCCGAGTCCCCAGTCGCGGCGGAATCTCCTGACTGGCAATAACTTACGGTGAGATGAGCGAATAAGATCTTCGGCGAGCAGCCGGACAGTACTTTCCGAGTCGGCGACGATGCAGAAGTTGAACCATTTCGCTCTACCCTATAGCGTTTCACAGGGCCTATCTTGCCCAGCAGCCAGCTTCCGAGAAGCCGACTTCTCAGGATGAATCCCAAATAGTAGAGGCTTATCACGGCCTCCCTTCTCCAATCTGGCCAGCATTGAGAATTAGAACTTCACGACCTCTCGCCTAAGGGTGATTTTCAGTGTTGCCATGGTCGGTCGTTCATGTTATAGATATAGCTCATAGCTATGGACGTTACACAACCAGATCGTGGGCCGATTGGTGCGCCGTGGCTTGTGTTTATGTTCATGCTTCCCGCTCATCGGGCCAGCCAGAGGGTGAACGTTTGGCGGAAGTTGCGGCGATTCGGAACGCTGCCCTGGAAGAAGTCCGCCCACATACTGCCAAATAACCACGCCAACCTTGAAAGGTTCCAATGGCTTGCGGCGGAGGTCCGCAAATACAAAGGAGAACCATCCATCCTGAAGGTGACGCGCATTGAGGGAACTAGCGACGAACAGATCATCGCGATGTTTAATGACGCGCGATCGAGGGAGTACGCGCTGCTCGTCAGGGATCTGCGCCTAGCCCTCCGCGACGCTGCGAGCCGAAGTAAGCTCCAGCTACGCCGCGCTTTCACCCGGTTGAACCAGCGCCTGCGTGAGATAGCGGAAATTGACACTTTCGGCTGCCCGGAGAAGAAGAAAGCTGATTTCTTGCTCAAGGAGGTCGAGGCTCGCCTTCAAGCCGAAGAGCGGCCAAGCCGGAGCATTAAAAAAAACCAAAAGGGATTCACGGGGCGGGGCTGGATGACTCGCCCGCGACCCGGCGTGGACCGGGTCTCTTCCGCCTGGTTGATCCGCAACTTCATCGATCCCGAGGCGAGGTTCATTTTCTCCGGCGATCCGCAGGCTCATGAGGGAGCAATCCGCTTCGACATGTTCGAGGGGGAGTTCACTCACGTGGGTGATGACTGCACTTTTGAGACTCTGCTCAAACGATTCGATTTGCGCGACCGCCAATTGCGGTTGATCGCGCAGCTTGTCCATGACGCAGATATGGGCGACAACAATTTCGGGCACGCTGAGGGCAAGGGCGTTGATTTGATCCTCAGAGGATGGTGCAAGTCTGACTGGCCAGATTCAGAAATCCTGAAGAGAGGTTTTGATCTCTTTGATGCACTTTACCTGACGGTCGAAAGTGAGCGGCGCTCGATGGCCGCCGAGGGAAGGGGGCAACGGAACCGTGGAAGTTAGGAGACACAACTTCAGTATAGTAATGGGGGTAATCCTCTTCGGGTCGTTGGCTTTCGTCGCTGCTCACGCACAAGATGCGAAGGGAGAGAGGAGGTCCTTTACACTCGGGGAGGCGGTCACCTTTGCGATGAAAAACTATCCTGCCGTTCGCGCGGCGCTGGCTCAGCGGGCTCAGGCGCAGGGAGAAGTATCGTTGGCTCGGACTGAGTACCTGCCGCGACTCAACGCCCTCTGGCAATCGAATCGCGCCACGCGAAATAATATCTCGGGGTTGCTCCTGCCTCAATCGGTGATTCCACCCATCACGGGCCCGGTTTTGCCCGTGGCCAATGGCCAATCGGTCTGGGGAAGCGCTACGGGGGTTCTGTTTTCATGGCAGCCCTTCGACTTTGGCTATCGCCGCGCCGTGGTTAGAGCGGCGCAAAGCTCCCGAGATCGAGCCGATGCCGAATCGGCCCTGACCCAGCTCGATGTCGCTGCAGCTTCGGCGGAGGCTTTTCTGGGACTCGTGGCGGCGCAGCAGCGGGTCGCCGCCTCGCAGGCAGACGTGCAGCGCCGTGAGGTTTTTGCCAAGTCGGTCCACGTCCTCACGACCAACGAGCTTCGCCCGGGCGTTGACGCCTCGCGTGCGGATGCAGAGCTGGCGCGCGCCCGCATTCAACGAATCCAGTCCGAGCAGGCGCTGGCGGTAGCGCAGGCCACCTTCGCGCAGGCTCTCGGCCTTGCGGGTTCCATTCCTCAAATCGAGGCGGGAGGGCTTCTCGCCACAGCGCCTTCCGGCCTGAGCGCAACGCCCGAAATCACCCATCATCCGCTCCTTGCGGCGGACCAGGCGTCGGTGGATCAAGCCAGGTCGCGAGTACGCATTCAAGAGCGGGCCTATGTCCCCCGCTTTGATTTGCAGTCGGCGGCGTTTGGCCGTGGCAGCGGAGCCAATGCGGATGGAACTGTAGCGGGCGGCGCGAACGGTTTGGGCATTGATCGTGGCAACTGGGCCGTCGGTGTGACGGTCTCCTTCCCGATTTTTGACTTCGCGTCGATTCGCGCCAAAAAACGAATAGAAGCGGCAGGCGTCGAAAGACAGCAAGCGCGCTACGACCAGACTCTTCAGGTGCTGACCTCGGAATCCCAGAAGGCACAGGCGGCGCTGGACGCCGCGCGGCAAGTGGCGGCGGAGACTCCTATGGAACTTGAAGCCGCCCGGGCTACAGAGACTCAGGCCCGGACGCGCTATCAGGTGGGCCTTGCCACCATCGTCGACGTGGCTGAGGCGCAGAGCCTCCTGGTGCAAGCCGAAACTCAAGACAGCCTGGCTCGGCTGGATATCTGGCGCGGCTTGCTGCAGGTGGCCGTGGCCAAAGGCGATATCGAGCCATTCCTGGCCATCGTCCGTCAGAGCACGCCCGGAGGGCATTGAGCATGTGGCTTATTCACGCCGCGCTGCGGCGTCCCATCACCGTGCTGGTCGCCGTCGTGGGTGTCGCGCTTTGTTCCCTGCTCGCCCTCACACGCATGCCTGTCGATATTTTCCCCAACCTCAACCAGCCGGTGATCTATGTTGCCCAACCTTACGGCGGCATGAGTCCGGCGCAGATGGAAGGGTATCTGGTTTACTACTACGAGTACCACTTCCTTTACATCACGGGTATCGAGCACGTCGAGTCGAAATCCATCCAGAACGTCGGGCTTGTGAAGTTGGTCTTCCATCCCGGCACTGACATGAGCCAGGCGCTGGCTCAAACCATCTCCTACGTGGATCGCGCCCGAGCCTTTATGCCTTACGGAACGGTTCCTCCTTTCGTCATGCGCTTCGACGCCGGCAGCGTGCCGGTGGGCTACCTGGTATTTTCGAGCGACACGCGCAGCGTGGGGGAAATCCAGGACGAGGCGCTCAACCGCGTCCGCCCGCTCTTTGCCACGCTGCCGGGAGTCTCTGCTCCGCCGCCCTTCGGCGGGAACCAACGAACTGTGGTCGTACGAGTAGACCCTGACCGCCTGCGGGCCTACCATCTCTCGCCCGAGGAGGTGGTCAAGGCCATAAGTTCCGGAAACGTCATCTTGCCTGCGGGGAACGTTCGCATCGGGGATCTCAACCGCATCACACCCGTGAACTCCGTCGTCCCTGACATCCAACAACTGCAGGATCTCCCCATTCGCGCTGGATCAGGGCCGGCCGTGTACCTGCGCGACCTGGGCGTGGTCCGGGATTCCAGCGACATCCTTACGGGGTACGCGCTGGTGAACGGCCGCCGCACCGTCTATATCCCTGTCACCAAGCGTGCGGACGCCTCAACCCTGTCCGTCGTGGGTGAGGTCAAAAGCAACCTGTCCCGGTTCCGTGCGGTGGTACCGGAAGATATTCATATCAATTTTGAAATAGACCAGTCGCAATACGTGCGCGGGGCGCTGGGCTCACTGGTTCGAGAGGGGTTGCTGGGGGCGTTGCTGACGGGATTGGTCGTGCTGTTGTTTCTTCGCGACTGGCGCGGCGCGACTGTCGTCGTGGTGACAATTCCCTTTGCCCTGCTCTCCGCGGTTGTGGCACTTTGGGGAGCAGGACAGACCATCAACATCATGACGCTCGGTGGGTTGGCGCTAGCGGTCGGGATCCTGGTCGACGAAGCCACCGTGGCGATGGAGAACATCCACAGTCACCTGGCGCGGGGCGAGCCACGCGCTCGGGCAGTGCTTGAGGCCAGCCGGGAAGTGGCCATCCCACGACTGCTGGCCATGCTGTGCGTCGTCACCGTCTTCGTGCCGTCGTTCTTCATGGTCGGAGTGGCGCGGGCACTCTTCGTCCCGCTTTCTCTCGCCGTTGGATTCGCCATGTCGGCCTCTTACCTTCTCTCCAGTTCTCTTGTCCCCGTCATTTCCGCGAGGTTCCTCAAGGAGGGAGCACACCTGCAGACAGGGCCCTCGTTCTTCGAGCGCTTCCGCGCTGGACACGAATCACGGCTCAAAAAACTTCTCGCCCACCGCTGGGCGGTTGCGGCCGCCTACGTCGTTCTCGCCGCGTTGTGCCTGGTTCTTCTGGGCCCCACGCTGGGGCGCGAAATCTTTCCTCCCGTCGCTGCCCGACAGTTTCAGCTCCGCTTCCGCGCCCCTACCGGCACGCGCGTGGAAGTCACGGAACGTCTGGCGCTTCGCATGCTCGACGCCATCAAACAAGAAGCCGGCCCTGAGAATGTGGCGATCACCCTGGGGTATGTGGGCACACAACCGGCCAGTTATCCGATCGACACCATCTATCTCTGGACGAGCGGCCCTCACGAAGGCGTGATGACGGTTTCGCTCAAGCCTGGCGCGCCCATTGACGTTCGCGAGCTGGAAGAGCGCCTGCGCAAGAAATTGCCTCCGATATTCCCGGGGAGCCAGTTCTCCTTCGAGGCTGGCGACGTTATCAGCCAAGTGATGAATTTTGGCTCGCCGACTCCTATCGAAGTGGCAATCAGCGGGCCGGCGATGGCCGCCAATCGTTCATACGCAGAGAAAGTGAAAACCGAGATGTCGCGGATTAGTTCTTTGCGGGACCTGCAGTATGGCCAGCCGTTGGATTACCCGAGTCTGGACGTCGAGATTGACCGTGAGCGTGCGGGGCAACTCGGCGTCACCGTCGATCAGGTGGGCCGGGCGCTGGTGGCCGGAACCTCGTCGAGCCGCTTCACAACCCCCAACTATTGGGCCGACCCACGGAGCGGCGTCGCTTATCAGGTCCAGGTCGAAATTCCGCAATCCCAGATGGCGTCGGGCGAGGATGTTCAAAATCTGCCGGTCATGCCGGGCGGCGTCTCAACCTGGCCGCTCGTGCGAGACGTGGCACGCGTTGGCTATGGCACGACGGTCGGCGAATACGATCGCTACAACATGCAACGAATGGTCACTCTCACGGCGAATGTGGTCGGAGAAGATCTGGGCCGGGCCGCCGCACAAGTCGATGCCGCGTTGCAGCGCGCTGGCAGCCCTCCGCGGGGTGTGACGGTGAGCATCCGCGGCCAGGTCGCGCCCATGCAGCAGGCGCTGGCAGGGCTTCGGTTGGGCCTGCTCCTTGCTGTCCTTGCCATCTTCCTGCTGCTTGCTGCGAACTTCCAGTCTTTCCGCCTGGCGTTCGTGGTGCTTTCGACGATTCCCGCGGTGGTGGCCGGAGTGCTCATCGCTTTGCTCATAACGCATACGACGCTGAACATGCAATCGTTCATGGGCGCTATCATGGCTATCGGCGTCGCCGTGGCGAACGCCATTCTGCTCGTCACCTATGCGGAGGATGCGCGTCGCGCCGGGGCCAGTTCCGTGGAGGCGGCCCTTCGCGGCGTCAGCGCACGCATGCGCCCGATACTGATGACGACCCTTGCTATGATTGCCGGCATGATCCCGATGGCTTTGGCCCTGGGCGAAGGAGCAGAACAGTCCGCGCCGCTGGGTCGCGCAGTAATCGGTGGGCTGGCAGCCTCGGCAGTTGCCGCGCTCACGATTCTGCCTTCTGTGTTTTCAATTATTCAAGCGCGTGCCGGCACCGCGAGCATTTCGCTTGACCCGGACGACCCGAGACTAGGGCACGAGTAAGGTCGATTTGATGAACTCAAAAATCAGACAGGGACATTTCATGATTGAACAACGGCGAATCTCGGTCTTGAGGCAAATAGGATTGGTCGGCGGCTTGTTTTTGATGTTTGCCGTTTTCACCTCCTGTAGTTCGCGCCAGGACGCGGGAACTGCTTCCGGCGGCTCGCCAGACACAATTCCGACCGTTGACGCCGTCAAAGTGGTCGCTCGAAAGCTGGATACAACGGTGAGGTTGCCTGGAGAGCTTCAAGCCTACGAAGTTGTTTCCATCTTTCCCAAGACGCCGGGATTCGTTGATTCCATCTTTGTTGATCGTGGATCGCTCGTGAAGAAGGGCGATGCGATCGCTCGACTCGTCGCCCCGGAGATTACCTCACAACGAGCGGAGGGGGAGTCCAAAGTTCAGAACGCGGAGGCACAGCGGGCGGAAGCGGAGGCCCGTCTGGCCTCGGACGAGGGAACTTATCGGAGGCTCAAAGCCGCCGCTGCGACGCCCGGAGTCATTTCTGGAAACGAGCTGGAAATTGCCGAGAAAACCGTCGACGCTGACCATGCACGCATCCGGGCACTCCGCGATAGTGAGAACTCTGCGCGGGCAGCGCTCAAGTCCATCGAAGAGATCGAAGCTTATCTGCAGGTACGTGCGCCTTTCGACGGTGTGATCACCGAACGCAACGTCCACCCCGGCGCCCTTGTCGGGCCACAGGGTGGGGCGGGCGTGACCGTACCGATCGTCCGCATCGAGACAATCACCCGCCTCCGGCTCGTTGTCGCCGTGCCCGAGTCCAACGCTGCTGCGATCCCTGAGGGAAGCAAGGTGAACTTCACCGTGGCCGCTTTTCCCAGTGAGGCTTTTCAAGGGACGGTGGCGCGTATCGCGCACTCCCTAGACGTCCGGACGCGCACCATGCCCGTTGAACTCGATGTGATCAATCCCTCCATGAAACTTGCATCCGGGATGTTTCCCGAGGTCATCTGGCCTGTGCGGCGAAAGGATCTGACACTCTTTGTTCCGCCGTCGTCGATCGTGCGAACCACGGAGCGGATCTTCGTCGTTCGTATTCGTGACGGGAGAACCGAATGGGTGAATGTGAGGACGGGCCTCTCCGCCAATAATCTGGTGGAAGTCTTCGGAGACCTCCGAGAAAACGACGTGGTGGCTTTGCGCGGGACGGATGAACTTCGGCCCGGCTCCTTCGTTGGCGCCAGAGTCGGCTCCGGAAGTCCCTTGTGACCCGGACCAATCGATCGCGCATCCGGCGCAGCCATCGCGACTTTCCGAGGGGTTCCCGACGCAGACAAATTGGCAATTGTCTTGAGGCTACTCCACTGAGCTTCGGGCAGGATGACAATTCAGACTGCGTCGCTTCACGTTTACTGACGGTTCCTCAGGAGCGTGTCGAGATTCTGGGGGTATGACGGCGCTCTCCAAAATCATGCTGAGTGGGTACTTCGCTGAAATGGGAACGAAAATCAGGCTTCATTGACTATGGGCAATTCATGGGTGCACCCTGCCCGAGCGCTCAGACGCTTGCGGATCTCTTGCGGGGCCAGATGAAGGGTTTACCATTGACCAGTAGCCATTGTCTTCACTGGTTGTCTCACTTCGGGGGCCCACACCACTGCGGCAAAAATCAAACTAGGTTCCGAGGCTTTGCAATGCAGCTCGGGGTACCGGAAGCCTATGCGCTGTCGAGGCTAATCGGACAAAAATCGAACACGGTGCAAAGGGACAGCGGACATCAAGTGTTACATCTATAGATAGTGCACGAAGCATATTTACATAGCGCATTACATAATATATAGTATATTCAATAAAAGGTCAGGTAAGCCCATGGACTTCCTGGAAGTCGTCGAACTAGACCACAAGGAACAAGCTACTGTCGAACTTGGCTTGGCCCATTCAGAGGCGCAAGTTAGTGATGGGCGACTTGTGCGGGTTGAATTGTGGATTCGCCTTCTGCTGGGGTCGCCAGAGATGGTCGGCGGCAAGCTAGCGTACCCAGTCGAGGCGACGGGGGTTGGTACGTTCGACCGCCGTCTGCACGGTGACGCCCCTAATGAGCGGATCGTCAAACTCGTCCTTAAACGATCGCCTGGAGAGAAGCATCGGCCTTCCTGGATCTCAGGCCAAGTACGCCTGCAGAACTCAGGGGACTGGATCTTTCAGGCTCCGGAAGGCTCACCGACATTCTTACTTGCCTAACCAATTAGGGGAGTAATGATGGGGAACACGGCTGGGTGACAGTTGGAATCCATCTCTTCCCGTCCTCGGTGAAACCGCATTCGAAGATCGAACTCTCTTGACAACTCATTCACGTTATAAGATTATTATACTAACTGCATAACAGTAATATGCACTCTTATTCATATGGTGTATTTTTCTATTGACAATGATGGTTGACAGCGGTTAGGTTCTTGATGTCCAACCTCGGGGCCCCGCCTTTGCCGGGACGGGGCCAAGGGCTCCATCCGGAGTCCCCGGGGTGGCGGACGATGCGCCTCCATGGCGCGGGCAAGTTGTCTGAAAGTCCGGCCAACTTGAGGAGGTGCGCCGTGGAAAAGTTACTCACAGTCTCCGAAGTCGCTGATTTATTGAAGGTTAAACCCTCCACGATCTACACGTGGGCTCGACAGGACAGAATCCCGCACATTCGCATAGGGCGACTGGTCAGATTTGTCCTTTCGCAAATCGAGGAATTCATATCTCGTCGATGGACACGCAGGGAATAAGCGGGCGCGTACTGAATACATGGAGGGAGGCTTTCGGTGTCTCTGACCAAGCGAGGCAAAATCTACCACTACGATTTTTTCTTTGAAGGCGAACGACATCAAAAGTCGACGGGAATGCAAAACCTTCGTGATGCGGAGCGTGTGGAAAGCGCTGTGAAGGCCGACTTGGCGCGAAGGAAATTCAATTTGCCATCTAAGAGCGTCCGGTTCAGTGAGGTTTGGGACCGCTATTCAGAAGTCGCCAAGAGCAACGAGAAGCCGTCGTATGTCACGGAGAAATACCACATCGCATCGCACCTCAAACCGCACTTTGGACAGATTATGGTCCATGCGATCGGTCTCGACACGTGCGAAAAGTACAAAAGGAATAGGCTCCAGCAGGGCGCGGCAAAAGCAACGATCTACCGGGAGCTCGCTATATTGAAGGCCATCCTCAAATACGCGGGCCAAAGCGGCTTCGCGCCGGAGGGACTGGGTAAATACGCTCGCATGTTCCCCAATGTGGAGTACAAGGGAAAACGGGTTCTGAAGCTGGAGGAATTGGGTCGACTCGTTGAGGTCTGCGCGTCTCTCGAATTTCAAGTCACGGTGCCCCATCTTCTACCAGCCGTCGTCGTGGGAGCCTTTGAGGGTTTGAGACCCACTGAATTGGCACGACCGGCCAAGGAAAACGTGGATTTGGAAGTCGGGATTGTATGGGTCGGGAATTCGAAGACTCCCACTGGAATTCGCTACGTCCCCCTCAAGAAAGAGGCTTGGGAAGTTCTCCGGTACTGGTTACCACGAACAAATGGCAAATGGGTATTTCCAAGCCCGAAGAAGCCCGGAGCGCATATCAAGGATTTCGGAAAGGCGTTTGAAAAAGCCGTAAACCGCGCCGGGCTGCAGGGGATCACTCCAGACTGTTTACGCCATACCTTTGCGACAGAGGTCTATCGGCGAGCGCGCCGCCGGTCTGACCTGCGTGAAATGATGGGCCATTCCAAGAATCGGCATACGGAGCTCTATCTGCATGAAGAGTGAGAGGACAAGCGGGCGGCCGTCGAGGCGCTCCCGGTCCCTGCAAATTTCACTGCAGTGCTCGAAAAGTGGATGGAGGAGTCGGTTCAGGAGAAGTCCCAAGTGCGGAATTCTCAAGGGGTTGAGATGGTAGGCCCGTGGGGACTCGAACCCCAGACCTCTACCGTGTCAAGGTAGCGCTCTAACCGGGCTGAGCTACGGGCCTAATTAACTGAAAAAACAGCACTTAAACCT
>JACQNR010000405.1 GCA_016202975.1 Acidobacteriota bacterium | reverse complement strand
GGTGCAACGCCGTACCAGTCTCAAGTGTTTCCGACGGCGCCGCCCGGACTGGCTGTCCCGGGTGATCCGGGGGTGCCTCGCGGTCTCATCGCAACCGACAAGAATAACTTTCAGCCTCGAGTGGGCATCGCTTGGGATGTTACGGGAAATGGCCGGACGGCCGTTCGCGCCGGAGTTGGAGTGTTTCACACGCTTCCAGGCTCGCGCATGACCACTTTCGCGCGTCTGTCGCCGCCCTTCGAGGTTGGCCTCAACGTCGTGCCGTACAGCTTTAGTGACCCCTACCACGGCACGGAAGAGCCGTTTCCATATAACCCGGTCAATCCCAGGTTCGCTTACCCAATTCAGATGTTTAGCCTTAGTCCGGACTTCCGGGATGGTTATACCTCCCATTTCAATTTCAATATCGAAAGGCAGCTCAGTGAACAGCTTTTCATGGAAGTCGGCTACTTCGGGACCGTGGGCCATAAACTCACGTCCTTGCGCGAAGCCAACACGGCGACCTATACGCCAACTGCTACGCCGGCCGATGTGCAATCCCGGAGACCCTTCTTCCCCCAGTATTACGCTAGCATTGCCACTGTTTTCTCGGGTGGCAATTCAAACTATCATTCGTTGCAGGTTAAGCTGGACAAGCGACTTTCCCGCGGACTCACCTTCGGAGTGGCCTACACGTTTTCTAAATCAATTGACCAGATCTCCGAAAATCGTGAATCAGGTGTGGGTGGCAACGGCCCGCAGGATCCGAATAATTACCTGGGTGGGGAACGGGGGCTTTCCGCTTTTGACCAGCGACATATTCTGGCCATTAACGGCGTCTGGGACATGCCTTTTTGGAAAAACAAAGGCTTGGTTTCGCACATTTTGGGGGGATGGCGGTTGGGCGGATTGACGCGAATTACCAGTGGGCTGCCCTTCTCGGTCAACTCGGGCCTGGATCAGGTCCTGGGCGGGTCCGGGTTTTGGACAGGCGACCAGCGAATGGATGTCGTCGGCAATACGACTTTAGATCCAGGGCGTCCCCATGGAGAACTCGTCGCGCGTTATTTCGACACGAGTGGTTTTGGATTGCCGGAAATAGGAAGGTATGGGAACAGCGGTCGCAACATCCTCATCGGGCCGGGTTTTGCAGACACGGATCTTTCGATCATAAAGTCCTTCCCTCTCCCACGCGAAAAGGGGCAGTTTGAGTTTCGTGGGGAGATTTTCAATCTCTTCAACAATGTCAACTTTTACAACCCGGACGCTCTCTTTGTCTCTCCGGCCTTTGGCAGGCTGTTGACTGCTCGAGATGCTCGGATCGCTCAATTGGCGCTTCGGTTCACTTTCTGAGGAAAGGCAGGATGGGAAGAAGCTCGGTTGAGGATCATTCAATTGTGAATACGAATCGCCGCGCCGGGGAAGCTGTCTGACCTTGTCGGATATCAGGAAGGTTCTGTGGTCAGCAAAACCCTGATCGCCAAGAAGACCGGAACCGTGACGCTATTCGCGTTCGATGAAGGTCAGGGCCTGAGCGAGCACTCGGCGCCCTTCGACGCCACCGTCTGCCTCTTGGATGGCGAGGCGGAAATGACCGTCTCCGGCAAGCCCTTCCGCGTGCGCGAAGGCGAAATCGTCATCCTGCCCGCCAATGAGCCCCATGCCGTGCGCGCCCTGACAAGATTCAAAATGCTTCTGATCATGATTCGGTCGTGAGGACGGTGAGTCACGCTTCAGTGACTCGGTCGCCAGTCTCGTGAAACTAAACCCATGAGCCGGATACAGTGGCAGGTCAGCCATTTCGGGTTCGTCGCGGCGATCGTGGTGGTCCCCATCGCGGTGTTTCTCTCCGGGCTGCGGCGGGTGCGCGCCGGGCGTGCGGGCAAGCTGAAGGCATTCGTCACCTGCTGGCTTGCCGCGCTATCGCCCACGGCGCTTTACGTAGCGTTTTTCTTCGCGCTGGTGGGCATTGAGGAACTGAGCGGCGCAGCGTTGATTGCCGAAGAAATCGGCCGGAGTTTTCTAATAGTTGTGGGGTTCGGTCTGGGGGTGTGGCTGCTCGTCCTCATCTCGTTTGCAGTGCTGATGGCGCGCGCGCCTGCTGCAGCACCGGTCAATGACCCGCGAGGTCGCGACGCGTAGAGTTGCGCTACAGAAAGGATAAGTGGCCTTTGGGGGCGCGGTGTGTTAAGGTCGAAGCACGTGACGGGAACCGGCACAGCCCACCTGCCTGGCGTGCGACGAGCCGGCTTCTTGCGGCTCCCGCGCGAAGGGGGAGGTGAGCCATGCAAGAGAGCCATAATGTTGTCACGCCCACCGCGTTTATCATGGGCCAGATTACCGTTTCGGGGATGACAGGGAGAGGCTACACGTCCGAGGTGCGCGTCGTGGCCCAGTCCAACGGCCATATGACCGACACACGAAGCAAAAGCGAGTCGACGTATGTGCTGCTGGTTTCGCCCGGCGAATGGGTGGTTACGGCGGAAGTGGGCGGCGTCACCTCCGAACCCAAGCTCGTCAGCTTGGTGTCGGGTCAGACCATGGAAATCAACTTCACCTTTGGCAAGCGCCACTGATGAACTGGCGGGATTGCTTTCCGTGACCAATTGGCTGCGCAGAGTTCCTGAGGTTCGGGACTCTGCGCGCCACGTTCCATGAAACGGCCCATCGGGCCGTCGCTACTTCCACTCCCAAATCTTTGTATGGGTATTTCCCTCGGCGTCGACTTCGTGCTCGAAGATGCCGGCTACCGTGTTGAGCCGGGCAAACTTTGCGGAAGACGTCGAGTAACACACCGCTCCGCGGAAACTCACCGCTCCGCCCCCTTGCAGTTTGCCAACCCCTGAACCCTTCCATGTCGCCATGCTGCCATCCTGCCCCATGAGACCCCCCTGACCTTCACCATACAAGCTGCCGTCGTGGCGCATTGACGAATTGTAAGTCCCGAAGTTCATCACGTCTATGCCTAACATTTTGCCCGATTCTTCAAATGAGACTTCCACCTTGATCCCCCCATCGACGGGGATCACCCGCCTCATTGAGCGCTTCCCGCGAATTTCACCTAACTGTTCTCCGAGCATAGTTGCCCCCTATTCGGACGTGTGGTCCGACGCACTAGATTGGATTTCTAGAAGTAAGAATTATACACGAAGATTCCGCGGCTGCGGGTCCACCACTCGGCCAGAGGCGTAGTTCGCTATAGCGCGGCGCAGACCGCCGCGGGAGTGGAAAAGGGCTTTACGATATGAAGGAACCACGGTTCATTCGAACAGCGAATTAGCCCTGGCTGACGACTTCATTATCGAGCTGAGGATTTTCCGATTCGAGCGAAATGTTTTGCGAGGTCGCGGCGGCCGCAGCGCGATGCAGGGCGCGTTCCTGGGCCCGCGCGGCGCGTTTTTCGGCTTTCATTCTCTGCGTCTCGAGACGCTTGACTTCTTTCTGCCGCTTCTGAAAAGTTGATCGTTGTCGTCCCGCCATAGGGGCTCCTTTTGCGCACTCAGGGGAAAGGAAATCCGGGGGACAATACTTCCTCCCGGATTCGGTCAGTCCGGGTTACCAGCGAGAATCGCGCGATCCACCGCGTCCGCGCCCGCCGTCGCGGCCACCACCGCCGCCACCCCGGCGCTTGCCGCCGAAACCACCGCCACCACCGCTGGGACGGTATCCGCCGCTGCTGCGTTCCGGCCGCGGTCGCGCTTCGTTGACGGTGAGCGCGCGTCCCCCCAGTTCCTTGCCGTTCAGCGCGGTGATGGCTTTCGCCGCATCTTCATCCTGCGCCATCTCCACGAAGGCGAAGCCGCGAGACTTGCCGGTGTCGCGGTCGGTCATAATCCGGATCTGTCCCACTTCGCCCAGCGGGCTGAAGATCTCCCGCAGCGCGTCTTCGGTTGTGTCAAAGGTCAGGTTTCCTACAAACAGGTTCTTCATTTATCCACCTCAAAAGTTTTGTGCTCCGCACGAAGCGGAGTTGCTCTTCCCGGAAGGACTCTCCCCGAAGAGAAATACCGGTGCGATCAATCTGTGGCGTGGAGAAAGCGAAACCCCGCACCTTTGACGAACCGCTAGAACTGACGTCCCACGGTGTAGGCTCCTATTGTCTCACACTTTTGGCAAATGTGGCGAAAAACGCGACGCCACAGCGGCGAGAACAGCGCCGCGACAGACCCGGTGACTCATTTCGCCTGTCGCCAGCGGCTGAAAGCGATGGCCGACCAGACCAGTTCAACGACCCCAAACGGCCATGCTCCCTGCAGGAAGCCATAGATCGAACCCAATACGCATGCGGCGGAAAAGGCCAGAATAAACGCCCGGTGCCTCCGCTCTAACGCGTAGCAGACGACCATTGCGGTAACGGAGAACAATCCGAAAAGTGTTAGTTTGCTCATGCGGCACTCGGACTTTGAGAGTGGAGTGGTAGCCACGGTCAGTGGTTCTCTGACCGTGAGCTGTTCGTACAAAGATCCCACGGTTAATTCGAACAACGAATTAACCGTGGCTACCCGCTCTCGCAGAGCACAGTTAATGTTCGGGTTTTGCAGGGCACGTCGTCGAAATAACAGGGTGAGAGAAGGCAGCCTTGTTTGAATCTAGAAATTGCCGTAGCCCGTCCGGCATTTGAGCGTCAGACAAATTCTTTGCAGACGCCAATGAGTTCAGCCCCGCAAATATGCTGGGCCACATCTCCCGTGGGATCGGGCGAGTGAACTTGAAACTTTCCCCAATTCGATAGGTTCTGATTACGTAGTCGTTTTCCTTCCAGCCCTTAACCAGGATGTCGTAACCACCGCTCTGTTGAAACTGGATTCCCAGCACGTCATCATGCAATTCAGATCCGTGCGTTTGTGCTACTCGTTGTGGAACAGCGGTGAAAAGCTGGAACGACTTGAGGTTTGTTCCACGGAGATTGGCGCCGTAAAATCGCGGGAAATAACCGGCCCCGTTGATGTCGGTCCAGTAGAATCCAAACAGCACACTTCCTGTAAAGTCAGCGTCGCTCAAATCGGCACACTCAAAGATTGGGCCGTATGCCCCCCAAAGCGCCTTCTGCATCAATATAGTCTGAACTGGTGGATCTAACAGGGGCGGGCACGTAAGTTTCGCTTTACTCAAGTTGGCGTTTGAAAAATCGGTATGCATCAAATAGGCTCCATCGAACGATGCATTCTCTAATTTCACATTTGTGAATTTGGCTTGCCGAACATAGCTGCGATCAAATTTTGCGCCAGACAGATCGACGACTCGACTGTCGGAGGAGAAATCACAAGACACGCAATAGATTCCCCTTAAGTCTTCCACATAGGCACCGTTCCGAATCAACGCTGCCATGGTTGCCGCAGTCGCTCTGAGGGGGGCAAGGTCGACTTCGCTCAGCTTGCCGAGCCAAGCTTCATCATTCCCTTTTTCAAATAGCACCTTGTCATCTTCCTGCAATCGTTCGCGGAATCGAGACTGAAGAACTCCCAATATGCCCCGGTTGCGGTCCCGTGCCGTTGCGAGAATCTCGTTTAGAACCTGTTTAGGTACCCGAAATTGTGCCACCGATGAAAACGTATCGAGAATCGCCCCACGAACGGTCATGTCCTTCTCGATGGCGATAGCGTTGACCAGAAATAACAGAGTGGCGCGCTGCCTCGATGTTTGCGCGGGTTCGAGGAAAAGATGTAGCCCTGACACTCCTGAGAGCCGCTCGGCTGGATTATCGCTGCCGAGCCGCGAAACAGCCCTGTCGAAGCGCTCCTCATCTCGAGATACGGAGATTTGCTTGAGCTGTCGATTGGAGGACACGAATGCAAACAGTAGTCCCCCAATAGCTGCGATCCCGGTGGCAGCCTTGAGATATTCGAGCAGTCGCCCCCAAAAAGATAACTGGAACCGGAGTTGCTGCTGCTCAAGCTTGAGCTTCGCAATTCGATGCGGTGCCTCGTCCTCAGTGATTCCTTTACTGGGCGTGCTATCAGATGTAGGTGCGGGTGGCTGATGTGGCTCGCTCATCCAATCGCTCCTCACGCCTAAGAGGTTTAATTGCGGACATAGTCTGCCCGACCCCTGCTTTCCACGCAAGCCCTAAACCGCAGACTTGGGCTACTGACCTACCCACTCAAACAACGCCATGCTGCGGTCGCTGAGTGAATACGGAGACGACGGAGCGAGAGCAGCAGGGCTGGGTCCGGTGGTCGCGACCCAGCCGCGCGCGGTGTCGAAGCGCAAGTGCCAAGCGCCGGTCGAAAGGGGAGGAGGCAAGGTGAATTGAACCGCCTCGTAGTAGGCGTTGAAGATCAGCACAAAAACCGCATCGGCGAGCGGCGCACCGTGCTCGTCGGCATCGGGCAGATCGCGCCCGTCGAGTTGCAGCCCGACACACTGCGCCCAGTCGGTCGCCCAGTCCTCGCTGCGCATTTCGTGCCCATCAGGCTTGAGCCAGGTAATGTC
>JACQNR010000403.1 GCA_016202975.1 Acidobacteriota bacterium | reverse complement strand
TCTTCGGCGCGGCCTTCGACGATGGAGAGGAAGCGCTCCTGCAGCTTCTTAGTGATGGGGCCGGGCTTGCCCGCGCCCACGGTGATGCGGTCGACGGAGCGGATGGGCGTAATCTCCACGGCTGTGCCGGTGAAGAAGACCTCGTCGGCGATGTAAAGCATTTCGCGCGCGATGATCTGCTCGACAAACTGGACACCCAGTTCGCCTGCCAGGGTGATGACGGAATCGCGCGTGATGCCCGGCAGTACGGACGAGCCGAGCGGAGGCGTGAACAGCTTGCCCTCGCGCACTACGAAAATGTTTTCGCCGCTGCCTTCGCTGACGTTTCCCGAGGGGTCGAGCGCGATGCCCTCGACGTAGCCGTTGGTGAGGGCCTCCATCTTGATGAGCTGCGCGTTCATGTAATTCGCCGCGGCCTTCGCCATGGGCGGCAGCGTATTGGGGGCCATGCGATTCCACGAGCTGATGCAAACGTCCACACCCTGGTTGAGAGCCTCTGCGCCCAGGTACTTGCCCCACTTCCACGCTAGCAAGTAGATTTCAATCGGGTTTTTTAGTGCGCTCACGCCCACCTCGCCGTAGCCACGCAGGACGATCGGGCGCAGGTAGCAGTGGGGCGCCTTGTTGATGCGAACGACCTCGACCAGCGCCTGCTCGAGATCGTGGTGTGAGTAGGCCAGCTCCATGCGGTAAATCTTGCTGGAGTTCACCAGCCGGTCGACGTGCTCCTTGAGACGAAAGATCGCTGGACCCTGGGGCGTGTCGTAGCAGCGGATGCCTTCAAAGAGGCAAGAGCCGTAGCTCACCACATGCGACGCGACGTGAATCGTGGCGTCTTTCCAGGGGATGAATTTTCCGTTGTGCCAAACGTGCTCGTAATAGTCGACGGACATGGTTGTTTCTCCAGTTGGCCTTTAGCAAATAGCGATCAAGTCGCGCCCCAAGGTGAAAGCTTCGCGCGCGAGTGTAGGAATTATAGCATGGGGTTGGGGAAGGCTCTTGTATCATCCTGAAAACACGCCGATTGTCTCTCGTCGTAATTGGCAATCTGGATGCATTACAAGTGTGGTTATGAGGAATCCCGCAAGACGCGGCCCCGGTCTCATTTCGGCGAAGTACTTCTGTACTGCGTACTGGCCCGTCATGGCGGAGGTTTGGCTGGGATGGTACAACCATCGCAGGAGTCAGGGGCTTAACACAACTTGGATGAGTGCCGGTGGCGGATAAGGGTGAGAGAGTATGGACGCCCGCACCTCTCCACTGGCTTCGATGCGCCAGGCGGCGGTAGCGGAGGCCGGAGCCGGGGCGCGAAAAAAAATTTATGGAGGCAACAAAAATTATTTTCTTGCATCGAACCTAAGTGTAGTGGTAAAGTTTCCACTACGAGGGGTGGCACGGGGCACCGCGAGGAAATTAACGCCGCGAGGCGCCGGGTGGCGCGTTGCGGGGAGAATACAGTGGCATTTATTCGCAAACGCGGCAATTCGTTTTACCTGGTGCACAACGTTCGGAAGAAGGGCAAGGTGCAGCAGATTCATCTGGCGCGGCTCGGGCGCCGGCCGCGCATCTCCGAAGACGTTATTCAAGGCGTTAGCACCTCGCATCCCTTTGTCAGTGTGGATTGGGATGAGCTCAAAGCCAAGGCTTCTCATACGCTCGTGCGTCCTTTCGAACAGAACGTCGAGCAGATGCGCGAGCTGCTTTCGTCAGTGCGAAACCTTCATATGGATATCGCGGACTTACAGCTTCCGGTTCTCGGCATGACTCAGGATCAAGAACTCACCTCGCAGCTTATTGCGGGTCTCAAGCTCCTGCGCGGCACCTTGGATGTGAAACTGGGCCATGGTCGGAAGGGTTCGCCGCCCTTTGACAAGGCGGGGAAAGGACTGCGATGAGCACCACACAGACTTTGCTCAATCCCACACTGCACAGCCCGGAGGTTCGGGACTTTGAGGCGGCCTTGCGCCGACGCGTGGTAGGCCAGGACCGTGCGATCAACAGCCTGGCTCGCGCCTATCAGGTCTATCTCGCGGGACTCTCGGCGCCGGGGCGCCCGCTGGTCAATCTGCTGCTGCTCGGGCCCACGGGCTCGGGGAAGACGCGCCTTGTGGAGGCTGCAGGCGAGACGCTGCTCGGCGATATCCGTGCTGTGATCAAGGTCGACTGCGCGGAATTTCAGCACAGCCACGAAATCGCCAAACTCATCGGGTCGCCTCCGGGCTACCTCGGCCACCGCGAGACCCAGCCGCTAATCACGCAGGAGGTGCTGGAGTCGCATTATACCGACAAGGCCAAGATCGCCCTGGTCCTTTTCGACGAGATCGAAAAGGCCTCGGACGCACTCTGGCAGCTGCTGCTCGGCATCCTCGACAAGGGCACGCTGACGCTTGGCGACAACCGCCGGGTGGACTTTTCGCGCGCCATGATCTTTCTCACTTCCAACCTCGGCACGGCGGAAGTAAACAAGCTGATGGTGGGAGGCATCGGTTTCGCCGGCTCCGCGGAGCGCGACCGGGAAGAGCTCGACCAGAAGATCTATCGCGCCGCTTCGGAAGCCGCGCGCCGGAAATTCTCTCCCGAATTCATGAACCGCATCGACCGGGTGATCGTGTTCCGGTCGCTCGCCCGGCTGCACCTTGAGAAGATTCTCGATATCGAGCTGACCGCCGTGCAGGAACGCATTATCGCCGCCACCGGCAGTCAATTCGTTTTTCAGTGCAGCCCGTCGGCGCGGGACTACCTGCTGGCCGAAGGCGCCGATCCCAAATCCGGGGCTCGGCACTTAAAGCGCGCCGTCGAGCGTCACCTCGTCTTCCCGCTCTCCAACCTTCTCGCCACGAGTCAGATCGAGCTCGGCGACCTGATCATCGTCGACTTCGACCCGGCCGAGTCGCAGTTGATGTTCTACAAGGATTCGCACGGGGCACTGGTGGGAGCGAAAACCGAACCTTGCGAAGAGGCGGCGGTCTCTTCCGCTCCGAGCCATCGGGTCGGCGCGGCTCGCGGCGCCGCCCGCCGCGCCACCCGCGACGCGGCGTGATGTCGGGACGGCCCGCCGGGCCGTCTCGCTTTTCGTCCGTAACACACCACTCTCAAACCTCCTCCTCGACGAGGCGGGGAATATTTCGAGCGTTCCTCCTCTCAATTGGAGAGGCTTGTTCTCATGTCATGAACGGCAGGGAAGCGGGATTCGCCGGGTGGCGCATACCCCGATGCATCGGGGTGTGCGGTTTGCGCGACATCTCGTCGATTATACGCCGCACACCAACCGCATACCGCATAGAAAGAAAATGCCGCAGCGTGTCGGATAAGCGAGACTCTGCGGCACCGCGTCATTGGACCTGGCAAACACCCACGGCGCAAAACCCGAGCAGTGGCTGCATGCTTTCCGATTAGGGAACGGCTTGGCCGCGCCGCTCCTCTCTGGTAGGATGCCTCCGGCATGTTGGGGAAGCTTCAACCCGACACGATTCGCAATATAGTGATCCTGGTTGCGACGATTGTCGCGAATTCGATTGCGTCGAATTTCATCTGGTGGCTGCTGGGGTCGGTGCGCTCGCGCGTTCGAACCATCGCGCGTGTCGCTGCGGCGTTTCTGGCCATCCTGAATCTGGGGTTGGCGATGGTCTGTCTTTTCAGAATGCTGAGGCTCGGTCCCGACTGGTTTTATATCCTGATGCTGCTGGTGGCGCTCATCTTTGCCTATCGAATCGGCGGCGCCACGCGCGGGCAGTACAACTAACCTACCGCAAGAATAATCACGAAATAATTCAGCCGAACTGGCGAGCCAAAGAGCGCGTTGCAGCCTCGATTTGGCGCACGATTTCGAGAGTTTCGTTTTCGGGTTTGTCGCAGGGGTCGGCAATATCGAGTTGCGCGGGATCCAGGAACTAGCCCAGAAGGGCGCCTTTGCCCAAATTGTTCGGGAAGGCGCGGCGGAACTCGCGGAAATTCTTCAAGTCGACAAGGGCGACAAGATCCGAGCCGTTAGCAAGTCCAAGGTCACTTATCAAGCGGAAAAGCAGTTTGACGTTCTCCACCCGCTCAAATTTGGAGAGAAGAACGGCCGACCGGTGATCGTCAACTGCTCGGAACGGATCGTGGAAATTCCTTTCGTGCACCGGCACCTCCCCTATCCCTATCATGGGCGCGTACTCGACGTGGGTTACCTTGAAAGCGAACTCATCTTTCAGGTAGCAAGCCTTGGCTTTGAGACCTGGGGCATCGACATTCGTCCGCCCGCAGTGGAGTTTCCCGGGATTCATTTTCTTCAGGGCGACGTCATCCGATATCCCCTCAAGCCGCGGTCCTTCGACGTGGTGGTCTCGGTCTCGACGGTGGAGCACATCGGCCTGCAGGCTTACGGAAATGTCGCAGCCGACCCGCAAGGAGATGTGCATGCGCTCCAAGCCGCTCGTCGCGCGCTCAGGCCGGGCGGGCGTCTAATCCTCACCGTACCCTTCGGAAAACTCGGCGCGACAGATTGGTATCGGGTTTACGATCACAAGGCTCTGCTGGCGCTGCTGCGGGATTCAGGATTCAGAATTGAGGCGGCGGACTTCTGGATCAAGCATGGTGACGTGAGCTGGGTGCCCACACCTTGGAGAGAAGCGGAGAAGGTGGATTCGGTCACGCCGGGCCCGCTCCCGCGGGGCGTGGTGGGGGTGGTGGCAAGACCGATTCAGCGATAGTTGCGTTCCAAGGCTCGATGCGGAGCCGTTCCGCCAGGATGCGCCTCTGGCCAGAATCGCCTTCACGACCTCGCCCGTAACGCCCGTCAGCCGCGCGTCGAGGCCCTGGAACTTCACAGTCATCCGCAGGTGGTCGATATCCAGCAGGTGCCGCATCGTGGCGTGGTAATCGTGCACGCCGACGGGGTGATCCACTGCGGCGTATCCCAGCTCGTCGGTATTCCCAAAGGTAATTCCGCCCTTGATGCTGACTCCGGGGAAGGGAATCACGCCGTCCTCTGTTTTCTTCAGCGCCTCATCACGCAGGTCGAGTCGCAGGCCAGCCATCCGCGAACTATTGTTGGGACCGTGCAGTGGAAACGAATGTCGGACAAGATGGAACGGATGTCGCGATCGAAGCGGACGGAGTCGGCTCCGTAGGTGCTCGCCGCAAGCGAAAAACGATGAGGGCTTTCGCGGCCTTGCTGGGCATGAACATCCTTCGGAAGCGTGCGAAGCGGGCACGGTCGTCTGTGATGGTTTTGGGAACCCCTACGGCGCTGGGTTTTGCACGCCACCTTGTTGCCTGTCCAGTATTTCTTCACGCGCCTGTAGCGGCGCTCTATGAGCCGCAGGTAGGGGAGTCCTTTGGGCTCCCGATCGAACCAAATCGAAACGGGAGGCCGAAGCCCTCCCCTACCACCACGAGACGCACGGTCAGAATCCGCCGGCCGGCGGACTGCCTGTGGCTACCCGCTCGATGTCTGCGCCAACCGCGAGGCATCAAAAGGGGGTGTGTCTGCTGGAGGACCTATCAAGCACGGTGCTTGCCCCTTCTCGCGTTCCGCTTTACCAGATACGTGGGATTGGCGTACTTGTCGAAATCATCGTTTGCCATTTTGGCAAAGGCCCGGAGCTCATGGCCGGTTAGGAACTTACCTTTGTAATTGGAGTAGGCAAGCCAGCGGAGATAGGGACGCGAAGGTGCAGAGGGATTATTGTACCGAAGTCTCATTTCGTATGCGATCACACCCGCTGCCTGTAACGGAACAGAGTTCTTCTTGCTGTCTTTGGTGATGTTGGAGATTTTGTACCTATCTCGCAGCCATTCCCGCCTGAGCATCAGTTCCCACAACTTGGACATATCTCCACTGAACTTTCTTCCTTCCTCGAAAGTGATAACCACAGGCTCTCTCTTCCAGTGCCTTTTAGCCCAATTTGATATGAAGAATATGCACAGTGTTCCGCAAAGAACATAGGAATTCGCAAAGAAATCCTTATCGATTTCTCTCAATATCCGATCACATTCTTCCACATCCACTGCCACCCAAGTTTCATAGATCACGCTATGGTTAATCGTCTGGCTTAGCCTCTCGAAGAGCCGATCCCTCTTCTCTCGCGCCCACCCTTCGAAATCACCATGACCTGTCTCGAAGTCCGTCATGTGAAAGACTTCGATCCCCTCGGGTTTGATGATGGAATTCCACTCATTTGAAAACTTGCGCCACTGCTCACCCGTAGCTACGTACCCCGCGACGCAGAGGATTTTGGTATCCTTGTGTCCGCTCTCGTCAAGGTAGGCCGCAAGCACGGCTGGAAACCTCTTCCTCTCACGAGGGGATATTGTCACCGCCTGCGGTCAAAAGAGTCCCTCATGCATCGACTTGGTCTTCCGTTCCGCTTTGGCGAAGGTTTCGACGCGATGCTCGGGGAAGCTGATCTTCTTGTCCGCCAGTAATTCCGCGATAGTGAGGATTTGCAGCCGGGGGTAGCGGCCGGGAAATTCTTTGGGCTCGTAGAAGCCTGCCGATGCGGCTTCGGTCAGCATGGGCTTGGTCGGTTCGCGCAAGGTTATCAGCGCGCCGATTGCGGCCTTCTCGCGCTCGCAACCACCCCTGTTTCCCCTCCTTGGTAAGGAGGGGAGTGCAAAACTAATTCCCCTCCTCAATGAGGAGGGGACTAAGGGGTGGTCGCGGACGTGGTTCAGGCCGACGTAGCCACTCTTTACCGGCACGATCAGCTGCTTGGCCTTCCCGCTCTTGTCGTCGAAAAAGTTGTTGATGTACCCGTCGATGCCCGTGTCCGCGCCCTTCCTATAGTCCGACTTTCCCTCACCATCTAGTCGACTCCGTATACGCGGCGGGTTACCTCGGTGATGCGTTGAGGAAACTGTTCTGCAGCCATCGGGTCGAAGTGGTCAAGAGCGGCTATTGCTTTGCCCTTCCTGTCCGCTTGCGTGTGAGAAATGCCGCCTACCCCCTCAAAGTCAGGACAGAGAACCTCCACCCGACCAAGATTTGCATCCAACAACCCTGCGATATCTTGATTCGCCTGAAAGAGTCGTTGTCTTGTTGCTCTCTTCTCAGGTGACCAGTCGGCTGGAATTGGATCTGGCAGAGGATCCTCATCATGCACCACAACGTAGGGGATCCGGAATGCGTTGAGGATTGTAATGTAGAGCGGCATGTTGAATTTGCTCCCACAATCGATGATTGAGACATTTGGATCAAGACAACCCATCTTTTTCGCCAGGAATGGGAAAAGAACCTTCTCAGTCTCACCTTCGGTAAGCGCCACCTTGCGAGCGAAGAAGAGTTCCCCGCGGTCCGGATTAACCCAATATGCCATGTGAAAGCGGCGCTTCCGTTCCGCTTCGTCCGGACCCTGGAACAAGTCACAGGTACACTGGCGAATCTGTGTTCCTGCTTCTACACTGGGCTTAGTAGCCACCGCGAGCTGCCTGTATTGCTCCATATCTATGAAGTATGTGGAATGTGTACAGATAAAGACCTGATGGTGTGGAGCGTCGGCAATTTCGCAAAGGGAGGTCCGTAATTGGCGCTGGGCATGGGGATGAAGGAATAGTTCCGGTTCTTCAATCGCGAAATACGCTGAGTCAGAGGCTTGGCGGGCGGTTGTTTGTGCACCCTCCCTGGTGGAGCGCAGAACTTGCGCCCATGCTCGAAATAAAGCAAACAGAACGGCTCGTTGAAGCCCATGACCTTTCCGCTCGGCCAACGTCTTGAGACCATCATCAAGATGGAGCTCTGTTCCGAGTTCGAAGATTTTTTCTATATCAGGCGGAGTCACCTCAATCGACACTTGCACATTCCACGAACTTAGTTCAGATGACAATGATGATTCGATCTGGCCCAGGGCGGATGCTTGCTCTCTTGGCCCCTCGGGCCTCAAATTTAACTCTCCCACCAACGTTGCCAATTGCGTCCGAAGCTCAACGAAGCGCGGGTCGCGTTCTGCCATGTCCCTGACGGCGCGTTGAAGCAATTTGCCAAATATCGTCGTACCCTTGACCTTGGCTTCGTCGCTAAGATCACGGACAGCGGGCACGAGATAGAATTCTGGCAGGATGCCGCCCGCGACATTCTTCGTTCCAAGAAGCGGACCGTCCTCAAGGGCTTCACTGAATGAGAGCGTGGCGCGGTGGGCATGAATGTAATCTTCCTGAAACTCTCGGACGCGCTGCTTTGAAATTTTCCCTTTCCCTTCCAGTAGTGCGCTGAGTTCAGGAACATTTTTCGCTTCCGCTTCTATTAGGTCTCGGTTCGACAACCTCTCTGCCGCGGGACTTTGCAGCCACCACTGCTGCGGTTCCTGTACATACCCGTTGTAGGAAATCTCCACTGCCTCCCCTTCCTGTAACCTTGCGGATTTCCGTATACGCACAGAGCGATCATTCCGCATGTATTTCTGGAATGTGGTTTGTTCCTGCTCTGTTAGGTCCCCGAAAGTCATCTCGACCCACAACGTTGAATCTCCTTCGGGACGGAAGGCAAAGAAGTCGCCACGCACTGGCTTGGCTGAAGGAAGGTGAGCAAACTCCAGGGCAGATAGTATGTTTGATTTTCCGTGGTTGTTCGGCCCAAGAAACACGAGCAAGTCGGGAATAGCAAGTTCGAGTTCGCGTATGCTTCGGTAGTTATGGATTTTCAGGTGGAGAAGTTTCATGCCGGCTCCTCCTCTGCATTTAATCGGCGCGCTTGCGCGGGCCACGCCCGACGATTTCCCTGTACTCCGCCTCCGCCTCCTGACTCCACTGCCAGGTGTCTTCGAAGGCCGTGATCTGCGCGGCCGATTCTTCGCCGCTCTTTTCCTTGAAGAGCACGTTATAGATGGCGCTGGAATTAAGCGGCGGGTCGAGGTAAATGAGGTCCACGCTCGCGTCGGGCACATACTCGCGGAGGATTCTCAAATTGTCGCCGAAGTAGAGTTTGTTCTTGTCGTTCATAGGTAGCGCCGCCATCCTGGCGGCAACTCCAGGCCGGCTTGAAGCCGGCGCTACTGTAGCGGCGACCTATGATCGCCGGCTAGGGAGCCCTTCGGGCTCTCGCGGGAGCGCGGAGCGCTCCCCTACCAAATTGCCGAGAGCATGACATACCAAGGCCACACTGATTTCAATCCGTCATCAATTCCCAGCCAAATCCCGGGCGGTCTGGAGGGCGCATATATATGCCTTCTGGACCGCGCGTGATGTTGTTGTCTTCCTCGAAACGCTGATACACCTCCGGCGGGCCGCCGGGCGGCGGGAGAAACATTTCGCACCATGGCACGTTGGGGCTAGCGATCAGGAAGTGCGGGCATCCGCGGCTCCAGCCGCCGTGCGGTATCACCGGGATCCCGTTTGTCGAGGCAAGCGCGTCGATGCGCCGAAGTTCCGTGAGCCCGCCGCACCAATTCATGTCCGGCTGCCAGATGCTCGCGGCTTTATATTCGAGCAGCAGCCGGAAACCGTAGCGCGTGTATTCGTGTTCGCCGGTCACGATCCGAGTCGATTTGATCTGCTGGTTCAGTCTTCCGAAACCGGCGTAATCATCGGGCGGCAGGCATTCCTCCATCCAGTAAACGCGATAGGGCTCGACCATCTCGGCCAGTTCAAATGCGTACCGTTCCGTGAAGGCCATCCAGCAGTCGAGCATGATTTCGCCTTCGGGCCCCAGCAGTTCGCGGGTGCGTTTGACGAGGTCCGCGTTCTTCTTCAAACCTTCACGGCCGTCGGCCGGGCCATAAGGAATGGCCAGCTTGAGCTTCTTGAAGCCGAACTTGACATGCTGCTCGCTGTCGTTTGCGGTGCAGTAGGCCGGGATTTGCGGCTTGGCTTTGCCCCCGAGTAACTGGTAGACGGGGACGCCCAGAGCGATGCCGACGATGTCCCATAGGGCCAAGTCCACTGCGCTGATGGCGTGAACGACCAAACCCTTCCGACCATAGTATATTGTGGAACGCCACATCGTGTCCCAAAGGCGCTCGATGTCGAAGGGGTCTTCGTCCATCAGGAGCTTGGTCAAATGCCTTTCGATCACGAACCCGGCTCCCGGGCCGCCGTAACCAATTCCTTTGATTCCCTTGTCCGTCGTGATCTCGACCACGTCCGGCCCGAGATCGTCCGCCATGAAGAGGTCGCGTCGCGGCTTGTATTTGGGATAGATGGACATGGGATTCGCGACTTCGACACCGCCCGTGGACCATGAGCCCGGCGCAGGGGTGTATTCAGGGATCGGCTTTCTTGGCCGGGGTTTTACCATTCGGATCCTCGTGATCTTCAGCTTGCTCTTCTCATTTTGGAAGGGAAGAGGCGGCGGAGTGGGGAACGTCGCGGCGGAAGATTCCGGTATTGGTTGGGCCGCGAGAGCAGCAAATGCCGGAAGCGCGGAGGTTGTCTTTAGGAAATGCCGTCGGCGCATGGGGAACTCCTTTGCTGATCCAGGAATTAAGGACGCCTGCGGGTGCACTCTACCACAGGCACCTCAAATTGGCGGCATGCATCATACGTGCTTAGTCAGAGGTTAAAGCATCGAAGTAAGTATGCATTCGCGCTGAAGCAGTGATCGATTCAATAAAATCTGTGCCCGAAATTGTTGACTACGCGGCGCGACAGTCAACCCAAACGTCCCTCGGGGTGGCCGTGTACCGGTGGAAGTGACCGCGAATCGCGTGCGCAGTTATCAGGGCCCCATCGAGGTGGAACTGAAGGGCCTGCCGAATGGCCTCAAGGCTGAGCGCTCGACCATTCCCGCGGGGGTAGGATTCGACCGTGGTGGTGATTGAGGCTGCCGATGACCCGAAGCTGGAGGAATTAACGCCGGCGCCAATTGAAGTCGTCGGGCGTGGATCCTCGGACGGGGTGCGACTGCTTCGCGTGGCTGACGCCCAGATGCCTCTGCGGGTTGTCTCCGTGATCCCGCCGCCCGATATCGTGGTCACCGCCGAGC
>JACQNR010000402.1 GCA_016202975.1 Acidobacteriota bacterium | reverse complement strand
TCCGCGTCCGAGATCGGGCCGAATTCCTCCATGTTGTCCTCGGGTTTCAGATTCGATTCGTCGAGGGGCGGCTGCCGGATGATCGCATCGAAATAGTAGCCGTCCTTCGGCATGCGGCCGGAAGCGGGAACTGACTTGTCACCCTCGGGGTAGAGCAGAATGGAGCCGTCGGGCTCAGGGTCGGTGTTGAAGCCTTCCGGGACTAACACGGGCGTGCCGTCGAAAAGCTTCCACTCCTTCCAGTTCTTGTTCTCAAACCCGAAGAAGCCGCGGGGAGCAGGCAGAGGCACCACGTCGACGCCCAGCGCCTCCATCAGGTCCGGCTTAATCTCGCCGAGAATCTGGAAGGTTTCAATCACTTTCACGGGGGTGCCCGGCTGGTCGAGTCCCAGGGCCTGGCGCAGCGTATAGACTGCGTTCGCCTGCATACCGCTAACGGGGCTGCCGCCCAGATCGAGTGGGATGCGGTCCGCCTCTTTATGGTTCAGGGCCAGCGCGACACGCTCGCGAGATGTCATGGTTTTTCCTCCTGCCAATGCAAGAACAAATCGGGCCCGGTGAACCTCGCATGGGAGCGTTTGAGGTGCATTCAACCGTGTCGGGCTGCGGCCCCGTATCGCCAAACGCAGTAATTCGAGCGCGAAATCGCGCAAGAAAAGGCTCGTCCTGGACGCCCTCCTAGAAGACCTCGCACGTTACGGGCCTAAGGTTGGCCCCTTTAGAATCAACCGAATCGCTCGGCTGCCCCCCGATTGCTCTGCTGGAAAAAGAGGGCGCGATTGAACGGACGCAGTGTGGGGCGTATCGAAGCAGATGGGAGCCCGCAGAGTGAACGGGAGGATGTTGATCTTATGAGAACCATGCTCACACCCCTGCATTTTCTTTGATGGGCGCGGGGCGGCGGGACCAGCGTTGGCGTTCATATCCGGCAACAAAAGCGAGGGGGCTGATATTTGCAGGAACCGGCGACGGTCGAAATGAATCATAGGGATGATCGCTCCTCAGTCGAGAATCTCCGCAACGATCTAAGGAATCATGGCCACGGAGCGCGACCGCGGGTGGCGGTTCGGGGATTTACGCCACAGATAATTGCAATCCGAGTGCAACAACGCCAGCCAAGACAGAATGAGTTTTCTTGACCTGTGAAAAGGCATACCTACTCCCAGTTCAGGACGACTTTGGCGGAGGCGCCGGTCTCCATGACTTCGAACCCTTTTTGGAATTCATCGTAATGGAAGCGATGGGTGATGACCGGCTTGATGTCGAGGCCGGATTGCAGCATAACCGTCATCTTGTACCAGGTCTCATACATCTCGCGGCCGTAGATGCCCTTAAGGGTGAGCATGTTGAAGATCACGGTGTTCCAGTCGATGGCCATTTCGCCCGAGGGAATGCCCAGCATGGCGATCTTGGCGCCATGACTCATGTTCGAGAGCATGTCGCCAAAGGCCGCGGAGTTGCCGGACATTTCCAGCCCCACGTCGAATCCTTCCTGCATTCCGAGCTGCTTCTGAACGTCGCGCAGATTCCCCTCCTTGATGTTGTGAGCCACGGTCACGCCCATTTTCTTCGCGAGCTCGAGGCGAAACGGGTTCATGTCGGTAATCACCACGTAGCGCGCGCCCGCGTGCCGCACCACCGCCGCGGCCATCAGGCCGATGGGCCCGGCGCCGGTAATCAGGACGTCCTCGCCGAGCACCGGGAACGACAGCGCCGTGTGCACGGCATTCCCGAACGGATCGAAGATGGCTGCGATATCCTCGTCGACCGAGGGATGGTGACGCCAGATGTTAGACATGGGCAGCGCGATGTATTCGGCAAAAGCCCCCGGCCGGTTGACGCCTACACCGGCCGTGCGCGCGCAGAGGTGGCGGCGGCCAGCCAGGCAATTCCGGCAGCGCCCGCAAACAACGTGCCCCTCGCCGCTCACAATATCGCCTGTGAAGAAATCGGCCACATTCGAGCCTACCTCCACAATTTCGCCTACGAACTCGTGCCCGATCACCAGCGGCACAGGAATCGTTTTCTGCGCCCAGGCATCCCAGCGGTAAATGTGCAGGTCTGTGCCGCAGATGCCCGTGCGGCGGACGCGGATTAGCACGTCATTGATACCGATCTTCGGGACCTCGACATCTTCAAGCCATAGTCCGGGTTCCGCCTTGCTCTTGACCAGTGCATTCACAATGAAAACTCCTTCTGCGGTGACGGATGAATTCTGCTTCGGACTCCGTGCCTTCGGTGACCTCAACGTTCCTACACAACTGAATGCGCCCCATTGTAAGTGTGCTTCATGCCTTTGGCAAACCTTGAGGTGGGTTTACGCTTCTCACCGTTGCGGGCTGGAGCCGGACTAATCGCAGGAGGAGGAATGCAATGAAACGGATGCGTGCTCTGACTCGAAGAGAATTCATCTCCACCACGGCCGTCGCTGCTGGGGCTACCTTGGTTCCGGGCATGATCCGCAAAGCTGAGGCGCGCGCGGCCGCTGCGGGCAACTCCACCAAGTTGGGCGCGGTGGCCCTCAAGGCCCAGCCATTTCCGCTCAGGGATGATCGTATGGGCCCCGGTCTCTTCGCTCAGGCGATGGAGGCTTACCAAAAGTATCTCGACTTTCTTCCCGCCGACCGCATGCTCTATTCCTTCCGCGTCACCGCGGGTCTAGGTTCGTCGGCCGAGCCTGTGGGCGGTTGGGAAAAACCCGATTGCGAGCTGCGCGGCCACTTTACGGGCGGGCACATTCTAACGGCGCTGGCGTTGATGCATGCCTCGACGGGCGAGAAGACGTTCAAGGCTAAAGGCGACGCCATGGTGGCCGAGTTTGCCAAGTGCCAGAAGGCGCTGGGCGGCGGCAACCTCGGCGCGTATCCCACCGAGCTTTACGACCGCCGGCGCGACGGCTGCAAGGTCTGGGCGCCGTTTTACACCCTTCACAAGTTCACCGCCGGGCATCTCGACATGTACACGCATTGCGGTAACGACCAGGCTCTGAAGGTTGCCGAGAAAATGGCTCGCTGGGTGGGCGACTGGACGCGTCCTCTAAGAGAAGAGCACATGCAGCGCGTCCTCAACGTCGAGCACGGCGTCATGTTGGAAGGTTTGTGCAACTTGCACCCCGTGACCGGTAAGGAGGAGTATCGCAAGACTGCCAACCGGTTTGACCACCAACGAATCTTCGCGCCGCTTGCGGAGGGTCGCGACGAGCTGAAGGGCGTGCACGC
>JACQNR010000414.1 GCA_016202975.1 Acidobacteriota bacterium | reverse complement strand
GGTCGAAGTCGCCGAGAGCGTATCGGGTCGAACCTCCGGTTCCAGGCGAGCCGCCCGCCTTCGGCGCTCACGCGGCTAAGCACGAGAGACGTTAGGTCCGGCAGCGGTTCGACTTTGGCTCACCGCCCCGAGCGAAAGTCGAGGGGCTGACGGATTAAGGCGGGTCGGCCTAAACAAGAGTTAGACCTTGGGGGAGTGCAAGCTTAGAATGAGGGCATGCATTTTGAATGGCACTCTGCCAAGGCTGCGAAGAACCTCCGCCAGCATGGGGTTTCGTTTGAGGAAGCGTCGAGTGTTTTCTATGACCCGTTGGCAGTGACGGGTGCCGACCCCGACCATTAGGAAGGTGAGGAAAGGCTGGTCACCTTTGGCATGTCGTCGGCCGGCTGGCTTCTCGTGGTATCCCATACCGAGCCTGCTGAAGCAATCCGCATTATCAGCGCTCGTATCGCAACTCAGTCTGAAAGGCGCATTTATGAAGAAGGTTAAATCCACATCCGATGAACTTCGCGCGGAGTACAAACGCTCTTACTTCAAGAAGCTTGAGCGCGGTAAATACTACGAGCGGATTAGGGCAAGCTCGAACGTCGTAGTGCTTGATCCTGAGGTTGCAGCTGTCTTTCCAAACTCAGCCGCTGTCAATAAAGTGCTGCATTCTCTGGTCGAAGTCGCCGAGAGCGTATCGGGTCGAACCTCCGGTTCCAGACGACCGGCCCGCCTTCGGCGGTCCGGCGGCTGAGCGGGTAGCGCAGACCTCATTTTTTGAGGTCTGCGGTTCTTGGACGGAGAAGCCGCAGACCTACAAAGCAGGTCTGCGCTACAGCGTTCGCAGGGTTCGGTTAGTGCGTCCTCTCGTACTGCTGAGCGGCGGCGCGGATGGCCATCATGAGTTTTTCATTGGCGCCTGCTTCGCGAAGCTTCTGTTCGGTGGCGACATCCAGGCGGAAGTTGACTCCGTGTTGCTGCACGAGGGCAAAAATGCGGTTGCTTTCCACCCCTCCTTTGAGCAGGTCGATGATTTCCAGGGCATTCAGGGCTTTGCTTGAGGTTCCTCCTCCCGACATAAAGCGAATGGTGCGAATGAGCGCACCGGTTCCGCCCGCCCCCCGGATCTGCTGCTCCGCTTCCGGAGTTAAAGCGAAGCTTACGCCGTGATCCTCAACGTCAGCGATGATGGTGTCTTCAGGAATTCCCGAGCGGAGCAAGGTCAAGAGCTGCTCCAAACGCACTGCCGGGGATGTATACTCCGCAAGCTCGGGCGAGGTGGGATCGTGGATGGCGGTGATGAGTTTAGCGCTGGCCCCGGCATCCTGAAGTTTCTGGTCCATGTCGGGGGCAGGTTGGAAGTTGAGGCCACAATCGAGCACCAGGCGAATCAGCCTTTCGGAGGAGACCCCGGCGCGGACCAGGTCCATCAGGGCAGGAAATTCCAGGGTCTTGGAGCGGCTGCCCAGGCACACCCCGGCGGGGGCGTGCAGGTTGAATCGGCCTTCGTATTGGTGGCCTTGACTGTCGGTTGCGGAAATATCGATGGCGTTGTTTCCGGGGAGAAGTTCAAACCCCGCGCGACTGCCCAGCATAATCCGCACGATCTTGCCGCGCGCCCCGGGACGAACTTCCGAGGTTCTGGATGCGGCCGCCCCATTGACCTTGGGATAAATCTGTCCGTAGTCGATGCGATCGGCTTCCGGCCGGAGAACATAGATGACGATCAACTTGATTCTGGTGGACCCAAGGTTGATCGTGGTTTGATTCGTGGCCGAAACTTGTGCTTCGGGGATTTCGACGAGAAAAATGGGGGAATTTTCCGCAGCCGGTGTCGCCATGGCGATCCCCGCCAGCAGCAGCCCCCCCACCAGAGAGCAGAGCCCTCGGCCCTGAGCACAAATGCTTCGCCCTAACCTGTCGGACAAGTTTCCCCTACCTTTTCTTCTTGTATTCCGCCTTGGTCGCCTTGACGGGAGTCTCGGGCGGGGCTACTGGTGTAACGACCGCGGGCGCGGCGGGCGCGCTTCCGGAGGTCTCCGCAAACGACGCCGTCGTCCCTCCCGCTCCGTAATCCGCCGTAATCACCCGTTGCAGACCGGGGAGCGGCGGTTTCCATCGCGGCTCGCCCAGCAGGCGGAGGTAATCGTAGAGAATCTCCAGGTTGGGCGGCAACGAATTGAAAACCCTCCACTCCTCCACCTTGTTCTCCTGGTACATCAGGATGTAGCTCTTCAGGGCGCTGGCCGCCTCGGCCTGGCTGGCGCCGTCGGTCTTATCCATGAGCATCAGCGCGCGTTGCAGCTCGGCCTCCGGCAGGGAGTGGCGAGGCTCATCGAGCTTGATGGCATTCGCCATCTCGATGCGGGCCTGCTCTCGATCCGCGTCGGTGCGCGCCACGAGTTTGAGGACCTTGCCATAGTAGAAGCGGGCGAGCGCGTCGTCGGACCGCAGACTGACGGCCTGGCGGAGGTTCTTCTGGGCCATGCTGAACATGTCGAACAGGAACGCCAGGACGCCGTTATCACGCCGTAGTTCGGCCATCATCAGTTGGTAATCGGGGCTGGTGCCCACCAGCTGGCCGGCGTTCAGTCTCTTCTCGTAATCAACCTTTAAGTTCGTATCGATTTCCTGCTGCGAGTGTTTGAGGCGGTCCTTGACGCGCGTGGAATCGGCGATAAAGCCCAGGCCGACGCGCCCATCGGCGAGCACGGCCTGATCCAGCGTCGCGTAAAGCTTGGGAACTTCATGCACGTCAAAGTCGTGGTCGAGCGAATTCTTCAGGGCAAAGTCATCCGCCTCGTTTTCCTGCGCGTAGGACCAGTCGACCCCAAGTCGCTTCGCGGTGAGGACGCCGAGCGTCACGCCGGCCAAACCGCCGATTACGGCTCCTTGAGCGACCGCAGAGCCGCTCTTGCCCGAAATCCCGCCGACGGCCGCACCGACGCCCGCGCCGATGATGCTGCCCCACAGGGCGCGCTTCTTCGCCTGCCGGTTGTTGTATTCGTCTTGTGCCGCCTCGGCCATGACTTTCATCTTCCAATGGTCTTTGTAGACGTGCGCCACCTCGTGGCTGAGGACGTAAGAGAGTTGCGCTTCGTTGTCCGTCAAGGCGAGGTAGCCGGTGGAAATGTAAATCGTCCCCGTGGAAAGATTGTAGGCGTAGGGCACCGGGGATTTGGTGACCTTGAAGGCGTAAAGTTTCGCCGAATCCGCCGGGACCAGCCTCTGCCCAACGCGGTTTACGTAGTCCTGAATCACCGGGTTGTTATACAGCGGCCGCCGGACCGTGAGGTCGTCGCCTTCGACGGAGAGAACTTCGGAATACCTCGAGGTATTGATGTTGAAAGCTTCCATGGCATGCCGCTGCTGCAGGTCCCGATATTGCGCATCGACATAGTCCTTGAAGTCCGGGTCGCTGGCGTAAAGGTCTTGGGCGAATTCGGAGAGCGTATTGTATTGCTTGGTTTGTTTTTCCCGTCTTTTCTCCTCTTCTTTCGAACGCTTATCTTCCTGCTCAGCGCGTTTTTCCTCTTTTGTCTTCTTCGCCGCAAGCGGCTGTGCAAACCAGGTCAGGAGACACACGCAAGCCAGACCGAGAAGTAGCTTCTCGGCAAATACCCTGAAGGACATGGCACACCTCTCAATGTTGGATGTACGGGACTCGCGGCCCTTGTAGCACCGCCAGACCCGCGTGTCAAGTCGGATGTCGTTATGTGTCGTTAGCACGTGAAATGTCCGCATGAATTAGCAAGTGATCTGTCCGCTGGAGGCGGGAATCGGGTAAAGC
>JACQNR010000413.1 GCA_016202975.1 Acidobacteriota bacterium | reverse complement strand
TTATGCTCACTCCTCACGCGTCACTTGTCGCTGTTCTTTGTTTTCAATAACATCGTGGCTTCGTTCCGCCATTTCTCCAATTTCAATGCCCCGCAGATGCCAGCCTTCATCACTTTGTCGTGACGCCTACTCCCTGAATATGCCGGATCAACATTGATATTCATACCGCTAGTTTTTTGAATTGGACCTCCGAATCCCGGCTTCACGAAACTTACGGAACCTCACGCAGAGGCGCAGAGCTCGCAAAAGATTTCGACGCCTTGGCGTGATGTTTTTCAAAGGGCACGTTGCGCGTGCCTCCATATGTAGCCTAGCACATATCTCATCCAAGGTCAAGCGGGCGCCGCAGCGGGAGGCCACGGCCACTTTGCCGTGGGCAGGGTCGCCTCCGTGGAGTCAGGTCCGAGATCTCAGCCCTTCCAACCATTCGCGCCGAGGTGTGCTAGGATGTGTGTCTGGTTCTTGGAGGTCCTGCTATTACTTCCCCCACCGGCAAGTTGCGCGCCATTCCGCTCGGAGGCCTGGGCGAATTCGGCATGAACATGATGGCCTTCGAATATGGCGACCATATCGTGGTCGTCGACACGGGCGTCATGTTTCCGGACGCCGAACTCCTGGGCGTTGACATCGTTATTCCTGACATCTCCTACCTGCGCGCAAACCGCGAACGCGTGCGCGCCATTCTGCTGACGCACGGCCACGAAGACCACATCGGAGCATTGCCCTACGTCCTCGACGAAATCGACGTGCCGGTGTACGGCTCGCCGTTCACGCTGGCGCTGGCGCGCGCCAAGCTGGTCGAGCACGGCCTGGCGGACGTCACCGACCTGCGCGAGATGCATCCCGGCGAGCCTTTCGATGTCGGACCCTTTCGCGTCGAGTTCATTCACCTCACGCATAGCATCATCGATTCGGGCGCACTCGCCCTGACGACGCCGGTCGGGACGGTGATTCATTCGGGAGATTTCAAATTCGATCCCACGCCCATGGACGGCAACGTCAGCGACCTGCACCGCCTGGCCGAGTTCGGCAGCGCGGGCGTGCTGGCGCTCTTCAGCGATTCGACCAACGTCGACCGGCCCGGGATGACGCCTTCCGAGCGCGGCGTGCGCGAACGCTTCGAAGAGATCATGGCGGAAGCGAAAGGGCGCGTCCTGATTTCCTGCTTTGCCACCTCCCTGCATCGGCTGCAACTGGTCACCGACCTCGCGCACGAGTACGGCAGGCGGCTCTGCTTCGTCGGCCGCGCCATGTCCCAGAACACCGAGATCGCGCAGCAGATGGGCCGCCTCAAAATTCCGCCGGGGCTGCTCGTGCCGCCGCAGGACGTCAAGAAATTGCCGCGTGACAAGGTCGCCGTGGTGCTGACCGGCAGCCAGGGCGAACCCATGGCGGCGCTCTCGCGCGTCGCGGTCAAGAGCCACAAATGGATCACGGTCGAGCCTGGCGACGACATGGTCATCTCGGCGCGCGTCATTCCCGGCAACGAGAAATCCATCTTCCGCATGATCGATCACCTCTACCGCCGCGGCGCGCGAATCCACTATCAAGACGGGAGCTACCCGCCCGTACACGTCTCCGGCCACGGCAGCGCCGAGGAACTCCGCCTGATGCTCAACCTCGTCAAGCCGAAATATTTCGTGCCCGTGCACGGCGAGTACCGGCAGCTCTACCGGCACACGATGATGGCCAAGGAGCTTGCTGCCGTCTCGGGCGAGGTCTTCCTGCTCGAAAGCGGCGACGTGCTGGAATTCGACGCGCAGAGCGCCCGGCGCCGCGAGCGCATTACGGTGGGCCGCGTCTGCATCGACGAAGGAACGTTCGACGAAGTCGAGGAGACCATCCTCAAAGAGCGCCGGCATATTTCCGAAGACGGCATCGTCATCCCCATCCTCGCCATCAACGAGCATACCGGCCGGCTCGAGACGTCGCCCGAAATCGTGTCGCGCGGCTTCGTGCCCCTTGATGAAATACCAGACCTCGTCGCGAGCGCCAACGAAGTCATCTTGCGCACCATCGAGAAATCGAATCTCGAAGAAGTGGGCGACTGGGGGGTTATAAAGGAAAAAATCCGGAACGCCCTGCGCAAACATTTCGACCAGCAAACCGGCAAGAAACCAATGATTTTGCCCGTAATACTCGAAGTGTAGGTGCAACGGCGCAAGACCCAAGGACAGGGCAAAAGGCAAAAATCAAAAGTGCAGAACGAAATAGGCGAAGGCATAGGAGTTTGGTCAAATTGGCTTCCATTCCCTGATCCCCGCTTTGGTGGAGTCTTGACCGCCCCGTTTGGTGCAGGATGCTACGAACTCCGGCGGAAGGGTACGGGTGAGAAATTACTTTTCGGCTCGAGTAGCCATGTTGCCGCCCGCATGACTTCTCTTCTACCGGCGCCGTTAGGGTGGGGAATGCGGCGGAATTCCCAAAAGCGGAAATATGTCCTCGAATACTTAGCCGACATTCAGTATCGGACGATTGCCTTCGAGACGAGAGGTGAAGCCCTGAGGTTTGAACGGGAACTCAAGCTAGAGGATGGTCCGTATCTTTTCTCAAGTTAACCGCTTGAATGAACAAGCATTCTGACATTGCAGTTCGGTTTGCCATTTGCCTTTTGCCTTTTGGTTTGCTTTTCTTTGCAACCGTGCGCGGGGCAATAATTCCCAATGACCTCGGAGGAATGGGCGAATGCCCTTGTACCAAGCGATAATCCTTGCGATCGTCCAAGCAATTACTGAGTTCCTTCCAATCTCCAGCACGGCGCATCTAATTCTGGTGCCGTGGCTCCTCAAATGGCAGCACGCGGGCCTCACGTTTGACGTGGCGCTGCACGCTGGGACGCTGGTGGCAGTGCTCGTCTATTTCCGGCGGGAGTGGCTGGCGATGTGCGGCGCCGCGTTGGGCCGCCCGCCTTCCAATCCCACCCTGGGCTGCGACCGGCGCATGCTGATTTATCTCGTCCTCGCTACCATCCCTGGCGGGCTGGCGGGAGTCTTCCTGGAAGACATCATCGAGAACGTCCTGCGCACCCCCCTGGTCATCGGCGTGGCGCTCATCGTGGTGGCGGTGCTGATGGGCGTAGGTGAAAAGTTGAGCCGCCACCTCCGGGCCCTCCCCGAGGTGACGTTGCGCGACGCCCTGGTGATCGGCGTGGCGCAGGCGATTGCCCTGATTCCGGGCGTATCACGCTCGGGCATCACCATGACCGCCGGACTGCTGCTCGGCCTGACGCGCACGACGGCGGCGCGCTTCTC
>JACQNR010000404.1 GCA_016202975.1 Acidobacteriota bacterium | reverse complement strand
GATAGCTCGGGGATCGCCACCCTGGTCGAGGGTCTGCAGCTCTCACAGCGCACCCAGACGCGCTTCGGATTATATGGCCTGCGCTCGAATGCGCGTTCGGTTCTGGAACTGGCGCGGCTCACGAAAGTATTCAGCATATTTGAGAACGAGCAGGAAGCGCTGGAGAAGATCGGCACGATTCAGCCCTTCAGCGGCCTGGCCTAAGACTCCTATCCGTCACTTCAACCGCATGTGGACCGCCCCGCTAGCCCTTATCGGCAGGAACACGCTGGGCCTCATTCGCTATGCGAGCGGGCTCTCGGAACTCTCCGCCAAAACCGCCTATTGGACGTTCATTGCACCTTTCAAAGGCCGCGGCCTCAAGGGACGAAGCGCAGTGCACCAAGCCGTGCTGGTGGGTTATTCCGCCGTCCCCATCGTTTCGGTCATATCGTTTTTTATCGGCATGGTGTTGGCGTTTCAAGGCGCCTATCAGCTCGAGAAGCTTGGCGCGACCTACTTCGTTGCCGCGTTGGTGGGTGTTTCGATGACGCGCGAACTTGGCCCGCTCATCACCGCCGTGGTGGTGGCGGGGCGATCCGGCTCGGCGTTTGCAGCAGAAATCGGCACCATGAAAGTTTCTGAGGAAATTGACGCCCTGGAAGTGATGGGCCTCAACAGCGTCAAATATCTCGTCGTCCCCAAGTACGTGGCCATGGTGGTGATGATGCCTTGCCTGACCTTGCTTTCCGACATGGCGGGAATAGTGGGCGGCGCGGTATTTGGCGCCGGACAGCTCGACCAGTCGTTTTCCTTGTATGCGACGGCCACCAGCGAGGCGCTGGTGATGAAGGATATCTCGACCGGCCTCGTCAAGAGCGTTGTCTTCGGTGCGGTCATTACGACCGTGGGTTGCTATGAGGGATTTTCGGTGCGCGGAGGCGCGGAAGGCGTGGGCAAGGCCACCACCGCCTCTGTCGTCGTTTCGATTTTTTCGGTAATCGTTGCGGATCTGCTTTTTACGGCACTTTTTTACTATACGAGTTAGTCATGCCGAACGAGAACGAAGAACCGATGATCCGTGTGGATGACCTCGTCACGCATTTTGGCGAGCGCCGAATATTGAATCACGTCAGCCTGGATATCTATCGGGGCGAGACGCTGGTGATTCTGGGCGGAAGCGGCACGGGTAAGTCCACGCTCCTGCGCCACCTGGTGCGCCTGGAAACCCCGACCTCCGGCCACATCTACATCAAGGGCCAGGATGTGTGCCACATGCCGGAGGAGCAATTCAACCAGTATCGTCGGAAGATGGGGATGCTTTTTCAAAGCGCCGCGCTTTTCAATTCGATGACCATCGAGGAAAACGTTTCCCTCCCGCTCCGCGAGCTGACCAAGCTGGAAGAGCCGACCATCCGCATCATGACCCGGATCAAGCTGGACCTGGTGGGCCTCTCCGGATTTGAAGATTTCATGCCCTCGCAATTGAGCGGCGGGATGAAGAAGCGGGCGGGGCTGGCCCGGGCGCTCGCCATGGATCCGGAGATCCTGCTCTTTGACGAGCCTTCGGCGGGACTCGACCCGATTACCGCGGCGGGCATCGACATGCTCATCCTCAGGCTCAAACAGGCCTTCCGAATGACCATCGTGGTGGTGACGCATGAACTGCCGAGCGCCTTCCTGATTGCCGACCGCATGACGGTCATGCAGGGCGGGGAAATTGTCGCCGTGGGAACACCCGACGAGATCCGCAACAACACGGACCCGCGCGTGCAGCAATTTATGAACCGGGTGCCGGATGACGAAAATCGTGACGTGCAGGCCTATCTGCGGAATTTGACGGAGTAGCAACGCGAAGCATGGCGGCCCACATACCTGTAGCGCCCACCTTTAGGTGGGCACACGCCGGTTGATTCACGATGCCGGCCTAAAGGCCGGCGCTACAGCACAGGAAGAGGTTGAACGCATGGCAAAACGGGATGAAGAGATCAAAGTCGGCCTGGTTGTCATCGTTGCCGTGACGCTCTTTCTTACGGCGCTGGTGGCGGTGGGCGGCGTCAACCTCTTTCGCAAGAAGCGGGTGACGTACACGACGTATTTCACGTTTGCGGGCGGGCTCGAGCCGGGTGCTTTTGTGCGCTTCGGCGGACTGAAGGTGGGTGTCGTCCAGGTGGCCGAGATTGATCCTCAGAATACGACGCGGGTGAGAGTCAAAATCGCCGTGAATGAGAAGACCCCCATCCGCCAGAATTCCCGAGCCAAGATATCAACGCTCGGCCCGCTGGGTGAAAACTACCTCGAAATATCGCCGGGAACGAGCGAGGCGGGGATGCTTGCGCCGGGCAGCGAGATTGCCACCGACGAAACCGTGCAAATGGCCGACATTCTGAACAATGTCAATGCGGCCACGCTCAACGCCAACACCCTGATCAAACATGTGGACGACCGGGTGGTGGTGATTGCCGACAAAACCGATGAACTGCTGACTAATTTCAATTCCCTGGTCAACTCGGAAAACCGCCGGCGCATCGACTCGGTTCTTGCCAACATTGACGCCATCCTTGCGGAGAACCGGGCGCCGCTGAAGAGCGCCATCGCCAATGTCGATACGACGACGGCCAAGCTCGGCCCGACGATCGACAATGCCAATCAAACCATTACGTCCACGAAGAAGCTTTCCGACAATCTCGACGCAACGCTTGCGGAAAACCGCAAGGAGATCAACGAGGCCTTGATTAATCTTCGCAAGGCCCTCATTGAGACCCGCGCTCTGATGAGTGACGTGCAGGATACGCTCGACAACAACCGAGCCAACCTGGATGAGACGCTCGAAAACATCCGCACCAGCAGCCAGAACCTCAAAGAGTTCACCGACCAGGTCAAGCGCCAGCCTTTCAGCCTGATTCGCATCAAGCCGCCCAAGGACCGCCAGCCACCCGGCGGGAAATGAACCGATGGCGGGTCGACCGGCATAAAATCTTTCGATCTCTCCCCAAAGAACACTGGGCTGAGCGCGATGCTCAGCCCTGTGTGGAAATGCATGTTGCAGCCCGAATGGAGTTACGCCGCTTTGCGCGCAATGCCGTGCGGGTCGAGGATGAATTTCTTCGCCGCGCCCTTGTCGAAGTCCTTGTAGCCTTGCGGCGCCTCGTCCAGTGAAATCACGGTGGCGTTGACGGCCTTGGCAATCTGGACGCGGTTGTGCATGATGGCTTGCATCAGCCCACGATGGTACTTCATCACCGGGCACTGGCCGGTGGCGAAGGTAGGCGACTTCGCCCAGCCGAGCCCGATGCGGATGCCGAGCGTCCCGGATTTGGCGTTGTCGTCCACGCCGCCCGCGCGTGTGATGGTCATCAACGAGTTGAGAACGGTGGCGCGGACCCAGCGCGAGTTTGGGGAAATCGATGGATTAGACTTTGACTTTGCCGGTGCCCATATAGGCAACGCCCCGGATCGAGGCCATGGTATTAGCTCATGGATTTGGAATTGAGGCCGTCAAGATATTGCAGATCGCCGGAAATTCCGAGCCCTTAGATGAAGCTTCACTTCACCTTGATTCTTGGGAGGAAGGCTCCCGTCCTCTCCCTGTACTCCCGATAAGTATCGCCGAAGCGAAAAAGGAGATTTTCCTCTTCCTTTCGAGTGCGCAGAACTATGAGCACAAAAGTCAGCGTGCCACAGAGAAAAATGAACCAGTTTGCGGTCGCAAGGGAATTGGCCAGGACAATCAGAATCAAGGCATCGTAAAACGGATGGCGAACCCAGCGATAAGGGCCGCGCGTGACCAAATTGTGTTCTTTCCTGGTTACGACGGTATCGGTCAGGTTTTTCCCCAGGCTCTGGAGAGTCCAAATCAATAACCCTCCTGCGAACCCTCCCATGGCTACCCCACCCCATCGCAACCAGACCGGCAGTGGGACAGACGACCACGCCATCCATCGCGGATTGACGATGAAGGCGATAAAACCGAGCATTCCAGCGATGCCCAGCGGCCGCAAGGTCAATAGAATGAATGTGCCTTCCTGACGCCGGTCAAGATTCTCGCCCGTCGACTGCGACCGCAGGCGGTAGGAAACAGCGATAGGAATGACTATCAGGGAGCCAAGCATCAACACTATCCGGAATATTTGGTCGTAAGCCATGACGGGTCAGAGTCAGCAGGGCACAGGCCTTGGAATTGCATCGGTTCACCTTGCGCCCCGGATTTCAATTCCCCGGCAATTTTGCATGCCAGGCGGGAGACTGCGGCTCGATTCAGGCGGCGCAGGGCAATCCAGCGAATTGAATCCTCCTGACCTGCGTTCGAGCTGTCTCTTCTCTGCACCTTTGCGATGAGAGCCCTTTTAGTTTGTCTCCCTGGGAGCTCGCCAGGATAAATATCCACCTGGATGAAGCGGTGGGTGATGTTGTGTGTGACCGAGGCACTGGATTTACGCTGCAGGCAACCCTGTGGGAAAAGCTGCCCAATTCTTTCCGCGAGGGCTTTTCTCGCGGCTTGCCTTGACCGGCCGAAGGCGGCAGGGAAGTTCCATAAGCCGTCCAGGAGGCCATCGTCGAGGCCGCGCACGAGGGCGACTCTGGCGCCTTGCCGGAGGACGGCGGCGGCAAGGTAGTGAAGTTCCGCGCCCCTGCGGGGCCGGGGTCCGGGGAAGTCTTCGGGGGTACCGAGTCTGCGTGCCCTGCAGGGCGACCGCAGGGGGCACAGATCGCATTGCGGCGCACGCGGCAGACAGACGAGTTGCCCGAGTTGCATAAGGGCCTGGTTGAAGTCGCCCGGGCGGCGGGGCGAGAGCAGGCTAGCCAGGTCCTTTTCGACCGTATGCCGGAAGGATTTCTGCTGGATGTTTCCTTTGCGGGCCCGAAGTCTGGCCACCACGCGCGCCACGTTCCCGTCGAGCACGGCAAAGGGCTGGCTATAGGCTATGCTGAGCACGGCTCGCGCCGTATAGTCTCCCACGCCGGGAAGTGACCGGGCCATTCCATAATCAGCCGGGAACTCCCCTTTGAATCGCGCCACGATTTCCTTTGCGGCGCGGTGCATCAGGCGGGCACGCCCGTAATAACCAAGGCCCGACCATATTTCGAGAACCCGTTCGAGCGGGGCGGCCGCGAGCCTTTCGACCGTTGGGAATGCACCGATGAAGCGCTGGTAAAAGGGGATGACGGTTGCGACCTGAGTTTGCTGGAGCATCACCTCCGAAACCCAAATCGCATAAGGAGATGCGGCGTCGCGCCAAGGCAGTGAGCGCCCGTGTCGTTGAAACCACCGAAGAAGAGCGTATCGCAGTACGACATCCTCAGCAGGCGTTCTTCCTGCAGAAGGACTTTTCGTGTTTTGACCCTTCTCAAAACGCCGGCGGGTTGCGGTCATTCCACCACAAACTCGGTCGAATGAGCGTCCGAAACGCCGCCAGCCCCGTTGCGCGCAATCACTTCCAAGCGATACTCGCCGGGTTGAATCTTGTCGATTGGAACGAGCAATCCAACCGGAATTACGGTATTGTCCTTTTCGATGAAATCCTGGAGAAGGATAGTGTTGGAAGTATGAACCATCTGGTTGCTTTTCTTGTCGAAAATCTTGAACGTGATCCCGACGCGGGGCGGCGAAGCTTGGGCGAGCAGAGGCTCGTAGACTTCCACGTACATGCCCACCTTTTCTGATTTCTTGAAATGGTGGCTGGGCGAGGGTGTCAACTGAATCCCATTCGAAACAAGCGGGGTGCGCTCTTCCAGTAATTGCTCCTCGATTCCCGCCGTAATCTGCGAAACAGGCTGCATGTTATCGCTCAGGGCCACGCCGCTGAGGTGGAGTTTCTTTCCGTCGAAAGGCTCGATCACGAGCGGCATTTCGTATTTTCCGAATTTCTCGCCACCTCCGCTCATGACGATTTTCAATCTATAGGTTCCGGGCGATATCTCGAACGAATTCTCATAGGAGATTTTGGCGTTGCTGGATTCCTTGAGTTCCTTCTTCTCGGCTTCGCCCTTGATACTGTCGCTGAAGCGAGCCGCAACCGTCCCATCCTCGCGGTAAGCAATACCTAAGATGTTGACTTTGGTCTGGTACTTCCCCTTCTCCTTTTGAAAAGTGAGTTTTGGAAGGGGAATCTCCAGCGCCATATTGACGCGTGCCACATTGGGCTGAGTGTAAAAGTAAGGCGCGCTCAAGATGACGGGAATCTCCCCCGGATTGGAGCTTTGCGCCTGGTCTTCCAAAGTTTTACCCTCAGGCTTTCCCGCGAGGAGGTCGGGGCTCTTCACGTCGTAGTAGCCCGTCCGGAAGCGAAGCTTGACGCCCTTGCGTTCGGTCTTGACAGTAATCTTGTGATAACTTCCATCATGATACGCGCTGGGGGGTACATATCCGAGAACGTAGTATTCGTCAAGCTCCTGGGAGATCTTGCTCAGGCCCCTCAAGAAATCGTTGGTATTTGTGATTGTGAAGCCGCCAGTGCCGGTGGCCAGAGCATAAAGAACCTGTTGATTGGAGCTTGCGCTATCGAGCATGGGAGGTATGATGCCCGGGCGCGGCATGTTCCCGTACCCGGGTTGGCCGTATGGGTTATTGGGATTTCCAAGTCCCCCGCGATTGGGACCACCGAAACCTGTACCTGGTTGGGTTCCCCCGCGCGCGCCTGCTCCGCCACCGAATCCGCCGCCCGGCTGAGCGCCGGCACCACCGCCCGGCTGAGCGCCGGCACCTCCACCCGGCTGGGCTCCGCCACTTGCGCCCCCGCCTCCGGTGGTCCCACCGCCTCCACCCGTACTCCCTGCACCCCCGCCTGGTCGTTGATTGACGGCCTGTGGAAGCGTGATGCCGAAGATATGGGAAGCTGCGAGCAATAGGCGTTCATGCGGAAAATAACCGTCGCCAAGGGCTGCCCCCGGCGGAAATCCGGGGAAGCCGGGGTTTCGGTCTGCCGGAGCGTTCATGTCTTGCGTACCCGGCATGGATAACCCTGTAAGGCCGCGGACGTCAACGGGGTAGATTGCCACGTTGGCCTTGTTGGCCGCATCGATGGTGGCACTGAGCTCCGGCTGGCGCTCGGAGTTCAGAGGGAAGCCGGCCGAGAAAAACACAAGAGTCTTGCGTCCTGGAACGGGCCGCAGCGTTTTTACGAGATTCCTGACGGCCAGGAGCACGGAGCGCGCAGCAAAATTCGATGCCGTGTCGGCAAGAGAAGGCCTCCCGAGTTGGGCAATTTCCGTCCTCTGGCCCGAGGCGTTGGGGTCCAGCGCGCTGAACTTGATCCCTGCTACCGCTCGCTTCAAATCTTCCGTGCTCGCCGTGAAATTCTGAGTCACTTTGAGCATGCCGCCAAAGTCTGCGACAGCCATCAACCGGTCGTCTGATGCGGCCTTCTCCACAAACTGGGCGGCAGACTGACGAGCGCGTGCCTGCTCGGCGGGACTCATTGTGGAGTTATCGAAGAACAGGATGAGGAACTTTTTTTGATCCTGGGTTTGCGGTTTCTCAGTGCCGTGCGAGAAGGTCGTGATAGGCTGCTCGTTATCGTCCTCAAAAACGTGAAACTCCTTCGCGTCGAGATCCTTGATGTAGTTTTCTTTCTTGTCCTGGGCGACCACGTCAACGAGCACCAGGTTGGCCTCCGTCCGCAGCACTCCGGAGGCGGTGGTGGGAGCTTGGCCGTCCGCTTGCGGGCCATTTTGTGGCGCAGCGGGAACATGCACACTGGGTTGCCCAACCCAACCGAGGGCAACCCCCAGCCCCATGATCAAAATCCAGCGAGTTGTCCGTTTCATATCGACCTCCTCAAAGCGGGATCTCCACGCTCTTGTTCAGGGCGGAAAGCTGCGCGCCTTCCGAGTCCCGGATCACCAGGCGAATCACGTAGGTCCCGGGAATGACATCGAAACTAGCTTTTGAGGTGATTCCCTTTGCCGAAAGCTTTTCATAGGTTGTGTCCAGCATACGGAATTCCAGCCGCTTCACCTTCCCGTCCAGATATTTGCCATTGCGGTCGAACAGCACGGTGACGAGCGTGACGGTGTTCAGGTTCCGCCCATTCTCCTTTCGGAACCGCATGACCCCCAAATCCAGGTGCGTCAAGATGGCCAATCGCGCCTGTGTGTCACTGACCTTGAAAAATTGCGTTTGAATATCCACCGGTAATTCGCGGACTTCCGCCTGAGAGAATATGGCTTGTTCGATCTCTTCCTTTTCCTGGGCGGCGGTGTCGGTGGGCTTGGCCGGGGCAAAATAGCCTTTGCGGGCCTGAATCGCCCACTTGCCCTTGCTGGCGAGCGTGACCTTTATCTTGTGGAAGTCGCCGTTGAATTTCATGTTCTGCGGCGAAAAGGCGAGCGTGTAAGAAATATCTGGCAGCGCCCCTACCTTGCGAAATCCCTGGTCAAAATCGTTGTTGTTGGTAACGAATACTCCGCCAGTATCATAGGCCAGCTGGCGCATTACATCGGTAAGGCTGTTGATCCGATTGACGTCCAGCCGAGCTTTATTTCCCACTAGGAGCATGCTCCGCATAGGCAGGGTAGGGTTCTTCGAGGCGTCGCCCAAGATGACGGGAGCGTAAAGTCCTTTTGCGTCGAGGGCATTCACTACCACATTCGAACGCAGCGCCAAGTCGATAATCTGGCTGACTTGCAATTCGGCGGTCAGCATCAGGAATCCCGGCGAGACCATTACGACAGTTCTTTGGCCCGGAAGGGAGGCCATCTGCCGGACGACGCCCCTGATACCGCGCAGAGAGCTATCGATTTGGGTCTGGAATTGGTTGACAGCCTCGCGGGCGTTAGTTTCCGCCGAAGCGAGGGCGGCTCTGCGAAGTTCCTCTGCGGTCATGATCCCGACCATCGAGGTGACACTCGGATCGCACTCCATGGCTTCTTCTGCGGCAATCTCAATGGCCAGGGGATCGCGGCGATGGATGATCAAATATCCCTGATAATCCGAAATCTCCGGACAGCGGTGGTCGCGCTGAATTGCGATAGGGCGGGGTTGCAAACTTCGCAGCGCCTCGTGGATCTTCCCTTGGTCATCGGTGAAATCGAGCTGGTGCTGACCTGACGAAGTAAAAATGCCCACCCGGTCGCCGGGCTGGAGCATGCCTGAAAAGTACTTCTCGGCCGCCTCGCGAGTTCGTACAATTTCCGAACACTCCGTGTGGACGTCGTCGAAGTAAACGGCGATGAATCGGTCGGGGAGCGTGGCGGAGTGATTCTCGGCCGCAAGGTCCTCATCCTGGTCAGGAGGCGGCGTCGGAGCCGCTGCTGCTGCCGCAGCCCGTGCTGCGGGAGCCTCCACAGCAAAATGGCTGATGACCTGGGGCTTACCGTTGTCGGTGAGGACGAAGTCGTCTTTGGTCAGATTGCCGATGGCATTGCCCTGGGCGTCGCGCACCACAACGCGCACCTGCACCAGATTGCGTTCGACCTGAATCCGGAATTGCGGGGTGCTTTCTTGCGACGCGATTTCCGAGTTGGTGGCGGGGGGGGAGTCCTGTGTTACGCCAGAGCCCCCCAGCATCAGCGTGGAGCCGAGGGCCACTCCGATAAGAACATGGCTCGCCCGCCGCATAGGTCGTGACGGTTTGGGGGCCGAAGAATTCATCCTCGCCTGCCGAAAACAAGGGAGGGAGGGCACTTGAGTGTGCCTGCAAATGCGATTTTGGCTCGGTTCCCTGGGAGCACCCAGAAAGGCTAGTATCCCGCCTCGCACGGCTGAAGTCAAGGACGCATCGGCCTTGATTTGCCTGCCCCAATCTGCAATGCTCACTCCGCAGCTCTCAGCGCTCGGCAGGCCGTCGAGTGTTTGTTTACTG
>JACQNR010000424.1 GCA_016202975.1 Acidobacteriota bacterium | reverse complement strand
TTCGGGACGTACGCGTGGGCGGTCGAAAGAGGAGTTCTAGCAGGCAGAAAGAGTAGCAGACCTGCCCCGAATCCCGCGAGGGCAACTATGGCGCACATTCTCAGGAATCTCATCGAAGCCACACTCCATTGACGCAGATTTGAAGGCGATCGTCCCGGCTGCCGCCTCTAACAACCCCAGCATACGGGGGGCGGCCCGGACGAGCATTGCCTGTGGGCAAAGAAAAAGCCATTGCACCACCCGCAATAAGTCCACCAGCACGAAATATTCGCGTCGCAAGGGCACACACCTATGGGGTACTGCCACGCCAAGACCCCCGCCGGGCCCGGATTCTCGTAGCAGGCTGAGCACTGGGCTTTAAGTGCAACTTGATGCCCCGCCAGAAAAGCGAGGGCAAAGACCACAACTGCGAGCAATTTCTTGAGTGGCACCATCATTGGGTCCCTCCACCTTCCCATGTCCCGACTTGATCCAATCGTTGCATGAGCAATCCAGACGGTCCCATGTAAGTAAAGCCAATGTGTCCTGATAGACCACGGAAGTCAACTTCCAATTAGTATCGCAAACGGCTGTTGTTTATCAGGATCTGCTATTTTTCGAAGAGGTAGGCCGTCGCATGCGGAACGTGCGGGGAGATTCCCCGAAAGCAGCCTTGAACGCGCGGGTGAAGTTGGCAGGATTGTTGTACCCGACCCTAAATGCAATCAGCTTGATGCTCAAACCCGAGTCGCCGAGAAGCTCCATGGCGCGACTCAGCCGGATTCGTTTCAAATAGGCGGTCCAAGTTTCCCCTATTTCCTTTTTGAACAAATGCTGAAAGCGGCTTTCGCTCAGCCCAACCCTCCCAGCGACGGCGGCGGCGTGAACATTGGTATGGAAGTCTGTCCGCATGATCTCAACTGCGGCAACCACTCGGGGATCCATTGGGCAACGTCCTCCTAAGCAGGGTTGCCATTTGTTGTGGGTTTACTTTTTATGCTCGGCTATTCTGATTCACAATGTAAACCCTATGGGGGGGGAGGCCTGTCAAGAAGAAGATCAAAACGGCCGAGTTTCTTTACATATATGTAAAGATTACAGTGCAAAAGTCATGGCGCCATCCCAAATCCCGCAATCAGTCAGAATGTACCAATCTTATGGCGCGTGCTTTTAGCCAGCACACTTGTGAACTGGGCTTGCTTCATGGACATCATTCGTAGCGAAGCGCCTCGACCGGATCGAGGCGGGATGCGCGGAGAGCGGGCACCATGCCGCTCAGGAGTCCCACAAGCACCAGTATCAAGGTTGACCAGGCAACCGTCGAAAAGGAAATGACGAGATGGATGTCGCCTTTCCCCGACGTGTCTTGATAAAGAGGTCCGTAAAACGGCAAATTCCCGATAGCCGCCGAGAGGGTGTAGGCGAGACCCATCCCGAGAATCCCCCCAAGCAAAGTGAGGCACAACGCCTCTGAAATAAACTGCGCCTTGATGTGCCAGCGTCGAGCGCCGAGTGCGCGACGCAGGCCTATTTCGCGGATTCGCTCGTCCACCGAGACGAGCATGATGTTCATTACGCCCACGCCGCCGATGCCCAGCGTCAGAGCGCCGACGAAGGCGAACAGCGCCTGCAAGCCGATGGTGATGCCATCAATGATGGGTCGGAACTGCTCGCGGCCAAACATCATGATTGCGCGCTCGTCGCTGGCCGAGAACCGCTGGCGCTTCGCAATCGCAGCTCTCACCTGATTCATCGATTCTTTTTCGAATTGCGGGGCGATCGGCTCAAAAACCAGCACGGAGGCGTAACGCGTGTTCCAGATGTCGCCCGCGGAAGAATAAGGGATCCACGCGCACTCGTCGTCGGAATTGAAGTAGCTGGTTGTCTGGATCTTGATATCCATGGTCCCAATAACGGTAAAGCGCACGCCCGAAATGCGCACTGACTCGCCCACCGCGGGCCGGCCGGAAAAGAGCTTTTCGCGGAGGCGATTCCCCAGAAACACCACCCGCCGGCGCTCGACCGCGTCCTCGGCGCTGATCCACCGTCCCTGGCTCGGAACTTCGTTGCGCATCTCCCCATACTCGGGACAGACACCCCGAATGGCGGTTTGCGCCATACGGTCGCCATAAGAAATCGGTAGCCAACGCACGGTTTCCATACAAACTGTCTTCACCAGCGTGGCCTCCTGCTCGATCATTTCCACGTCTTCCTTTTCGAAAACGACCCGCTTGCCGGCGCGCTGGCCGCCCGCCTGCTCGCTGGTTTGCGCCGGCCAGCAAATGACCGCGCCCTTGCCGAATGCGTCAAAGGCGGCGACCACCACGGTGCGCATGCCCTTCCCATAGGCGAGCAGCAACGCCACGGCCGCAATCCCCCAGATAATCCCGAGCATCGTCAGGAAGCTGCGCAGCTTGTGCCGCCTGAGTGCCGCAAATGCCTGGATGAGAACTTCGCGAAACATAAGCAATAGTTTTTAGTTGTCAGTTATCAGTTCTCAGTTAAAGCAAACCGCCCCCAGGGGCCGATTAGGCTTTGACCTTTGCTATAAACGAAGTAAGCATACGCTTCACTTCTTTCGCCTTTCCATCAAGCTCGCCATACAGAGAAACATCGAGGTATCCGAGGTCGCGGGCAAGCAGAAGGTGATATTCAACCTCGCTGGCGGACCCCATCGCGACTTGAAGGAATCGCGCCAGTTCAGCTTTTCCGCCTCTTCCGCAACCCTCGGCGATGTTGGCGGCTATCGACGCGCTGGCACGTCGGATCTGGCTTGTGAGCCCGTATACTTCCGCCTTCGGGAATCCGAATGTCGCCTTGTAAACCGCCAATGTCAGAGCGTGGCCCTTTTCCCACACCATGAGTTTCCTGAAGTCCTGCAACTTGCACCTCCCGGTTGTTGGTTCCACTGACGACTGAAAACTGACAACTGAGAACTCGCTCTATCCTCCAGCTTCGTACCGCAGCGCTTCGATGGGATCGACTGACGCCGCGCGGCGCGCCGGAAAAAGGCCGGAGAGCACGGCGATCGTGCCCAGTAATACAAAGGAGAGCAGGGCCACCTGCCACGTGGGGAGAAGGCCGCCAAAGAACGGCGGCATGGGAATCAGGTTGACGAGCGCGCACAGTCCGTAAGCGATGGCGAGTCCGGTTCCGCCGCTCAGGAGGGCCACCATCATGGTTTCCAGGAAGAACTGCCGAAGGATGGATTTCCCGCTCGCTCCGACCGCCTTGCGGACTCCGATTTCGCGTGTGCGCTCGCGCACCGCCACCAGCATGACGTTCATGATGCCAATCCCGCCCAGCAACAGGGACGTCAATCCCACCGCGCCCAGAAAGTACTTCATGCTGTCTATTAGCAAGCTAAACGACTTGGCGCTCTTAACCGTGTCCCAAATCGGGGCGGCTTCCTTATCCAGGGGATCAAAATTGTGGAGCCGGCCGAGGGCCCGGCGTACCTGGTGTTTACATTCTTCGTGCTCAGCGAGCGACCTGGGGGTCACGATCAGGCGGTCGATCACGTTCGATGTCAGGGGAGGCTTGTTGGGAAAGTCACGCATCATGGCGCTGAAGGGAATAAAAACCTTGTCGACGTCCCATCCGTCGTAACTCGAGTCTTGGTTCTTGCTCTCGAGCACGCCGATGACCGTATACGGAACGCCTTGAATGTGGATCGTCTCGCCGAGTACGGGGCGCGTGGCAAAAAGCTGTTTCTTAATGTTGGTCCCCAGGAAGGCCACGCGACGCCCCCTTGCCTGATCGTCCCAGTTGTAGAACCGCCCCTCGCCCACCTTCAGCGACCGGATCTCCGCGAAAGTTGGGAGCGACCCGTTCACGGAAGGCGACCCGTTGTTGTACTGGCTGCGGACATTTAAATTGTGGCCCAGTTCCGGAACAACCTGCCTGCACGCGGAGGCCTCTTGTTGCACCGCGAGGTGATCCGTGTCGGTCCAATGAACTTCCCGGCCCGCCCGCAGACCTCCTGCTTGCAAGCTGGTGCGTCCCCAAAACACGATCATGATGTCTTTGCCAAAAGACTCGGCTTGCTTGGTCATCCCAACCTTAAGCCCTTCACCCGCGGCCACCATCAGGGTGATGGAGATAATTCCCCAGGCGATCCCGAACATCGTCAGGAAAGTGCGCAGCTTGTGCGCCCAAAGTGTCCGAATTGTGTCGCGAAATAGATCCTCTAGAAGCATGGTGAACCGCGGCAGCAATGAAGTAGGGGCAGGGCTTGCCCTGCCCTCCAAGGGCGCAGCAAGCTGCGCCCCTACGTCTTTACTGCATGATGACCTGATCCCCCTCTTTCAGTCCCTCCAGCAGCTCGGTCTTCACGCCATTGGAGATGCCGAGTTTCGCGGTGATCTTGCGCCGCCCCTTTTCCGCTTTCGGGTCTGGAATCTCGATGGAAGTCTTGCGGTCCTTGTCATAGATCACGGCGACTTCAGGAATCATGAGGACATTTTTCTTTTCTTCCAGGATGATCTCCGCGTTGGCGCTCATGTTGGCTTTGAGCTCGCCGCTAGGATTACGGATTGAAACTTTAACCTCGAACGTCGTCACGTTGTCCTTCTCGACCCCCAGCGGGGAAATCTTCGTGACTTTCCCTTCGAATTTCTTGTCCTTGAGCGACTCCACCGCAATCCGGGCCGGCTGCCCGAAGTAAACCTTGCTGACGTCGGCTTCGTCCACCTTGCCCTTCACGTAGACCTCGCTCACATCGCCGAGCGTCATGACCAGAGTCGCCTGCGAGCCGAGCACCAGAATGGAACTGACGGCGTCGCCCACCTCCACGTCGCGAGAAAGGACAAGCCCGTCCATAGGGCTGGTGATGGTGGAGTTGCGAAGGTCCTCTTCGGCACGCTCGAGCGAAGCTTGCGCCTGGGCAATTTGCGCGCGTGCGCGGGAGACTTCAGCGCGAGAGACGGCGACGGTCCTGTGCGCCGCCATTTGGCGGTTGAGGGCAAGCTGGTAAGCCTTTTCGGAGTTTTCGATCACGGGCTTGGCGATCAGTCCCTCGCTATGAAGTTGGCGCGCCCGGTCCATGTCCGATTTCAGGAAAGGGAGATCCGGCCCTTCGGCCTCAACTTTATTGCGCTCGAAGGTGGCTTGCGCCGCTTCCTGCGCCGCCTGCGAGGCGAGGAGGGTGGCTCGCGCTTCGCGGACGCGCGCTGCGAGTTCCTCCTTGTCGAGTTCGGCGAGTATCTGCCCCTGCTTCACCCGGTCGCCGTAATCGACGAAAATTTGCTTCACGATACCGCTCGCCTTGGATTTAATCTCGACTTTGGCGAGCGGCTCGATCTTTCCGGTCGCGACCACGGACCGCGTCAGGTTCCCCCGCTCCACCTTGGCAAGCTTGGAAGGATCGATTTCAGTTTTGGACTTAAGCGCCAGCGCCGTCCCGGCTATGCCCGCGACCAGCACTACTCCACCCACGATGTATAAGATTTTGCGCCGCCGCTTACGCCCATTCTTGTGATTATTATTCATGGCCTCTGACTCCGCGCTTCAGTTCCTCAGTTTTCAGATACGTGCCGGCCCGGCAAATTGTTCCGGGGATTCCAGGCGCGTCGCCTCGGAGAGGCACGCTCTAGACCTTCCATATGGTTAGGACGATTGGTCATCAGCGGGGTTAGCAGGCGGGAGGAACTCTCCCCTTTCCAAGGGAGAACTGGTGGTCCGGCGGGCCTCTACGCTTCCGGTAAACGGGTATTTGCAGGAAGAGGGCTCAAATATCTTGATTTGCGCGGCGACAGCGGGTAGAATCCCGCCACTCCATTGAAAAAAGAGGGCTTGTGATGAACAACAAATTGAGAATCACCCACCAACTCCAAACGCTGGCGGTCGTGTTCCTGATCCTCACGTCGGCCGTCGCCGTCCGCTCCCAAGATGCAAAACCGTCTGAGGATTGCCGCTCCCCATGGGGACCGGACGACCAACGCGGCGCAATGAACCGCTTGACGCCGGCCAAAACGCTGGCGGCGGCGGCGCTTATCAAGCAGGGCAAGGTCTATCAATTGGGCCGAGACTACGAGGCAGGGATGCCTCTCTACGGATCGCGGAGCTATAAAATTATCATCCCGGAGATGCACGGTCCCGATGGCCCCAACCAGTTGACTTGGAATGAAGAGTACGTCGCCTCCCAGATCGGACAAGTCGGGACGCAGTTTGACGGCTTCGGACACATCGGCATCAACGGCCGTTTCTTCAATTGCAATGAGGCGAAGGATTTTGTGCGCGCCGAGGGCATGACAAAGCTGGGGGTCGAGAACGTCGGCGCCTTCTTTACCAGGGGAGTGCTCATCGATGCCGCAGGATTTAAAGGCGTGGCTCGCCTGGAAAAAGGCTATGAGATCACCGTCGCGGACATCCAAGGGGCGCTGGGGCGCCAGGGTGTCTCGCTGCGCGAGGCGGATGCGGTCTTAATCCACACCGGATGGGGAAGCCTGTGGATGAAGGACAACGCCACTTACGCGAGCGGAGGGCCGGGAATCGGCCTCGCCGCCGGCCAGTGGCTGGCCGACCAAAAAGTCGTCTTGGTGGGAGCCGACACAGGGGGCGTCGAGGTGGGCCCCAACGCCGAGTTTCCGAATACCGAGGCCATCGTTCACCAATTACTGATTACTCGCAACGGGATTCATATCCTGGAGAACCTTGATACCTCCGCCCTCGCGCGCGACAAGGTGTATGAATTTGCGTTTGTGTTTTCCCCGCTCAAGCTGAAGGGCGCAACGGGTTCGCCGGGAAATCCCATCGCGGTGAAGTAGGGGCGGGCTCCGCCCGCCGTAAGACGTTTCCCTCCGCTTGAAAATCTGATAAGAAAGGTGACGGCAATCACAACAAAACTGCAATTCGCCTTTGAAGGAGGAAGTCCATGGCAAATGATCTGACCCTCGAGGCTGCAGAACGCATCGTGGCGGCGGCAAAGAAGAAGGCAGCGGAAATCAAAACCCTGATGGACATTGCGGTGGTGGATGTGGGCGGCAATCTCAAAGCATTCGCGCGCATGGACGGGGCCTGGCTGGGCAGCGTGGATATCGCGCAGCGCAAGGCGCGCACCGCCCGCTGGTTCGACATGAACACGGGGGAAATCGGCAAGCTCTCGCAACCCGGCGGGCCGCTTTATGGCATCGAGCACTCGAACTCCGGGCTGATCACCTTTCCGGGCGGCATCCCGCTCAAAAACAAGCAGGGTGAAGTGGTGGGCGCCATCGGCGTCAGCGGCAGCACGGTGGAGAATGATCACACCGTGGCCGCAGCCGGCGCCGCCGCCCTCGGATAGGCGGGTCAGCAGGACGCCGGAAGGAAGGCGGCGCAG
>JACQNR010000423.1 GCA_016202975.1 Acidobacteriota bacterium | reverse complement strand
TGGTCGTGGAGTATACTCGGCTGCCGGCGATGTTTCCAGCCCTTCGGGTGCTCAATCTGGGGAAAGTGGTCATCGTTATGAGCCTGTTGGGTATTGCCTTGGAGCCTCGGGCGCGCGTCACACTCGATCGGGCCACGGCTTGGATCAAGATCTGTTTAGTCGCACTCTTGATTGTCGGGCTCGTGGCAGCAACCCTTACCAAATACCAGGAAACGACTTGGCGAGGATTCCGCGACGCCGGGGTGTATGTCCTTGTCGCCTATCTCGTCGGCGGCATCGTAAACACAGGTTGGCGGTTGAAGCTCTTTTACTGGTTATACATTCTGTTGAATCTCAAAATGGCCCAGTTCGTCATACGGTCTTACTTCTGGCAGCGAAAAGAAGGGGTCTCCGAGACATTTTTGGCAGGCGGGGTTGGAGCTGGCTCGACGGGATTCTTTTCGGACTCGGCGGATCTCGGGGTGGCGATGTGTGTGGCTTGGGCGCTAACGATTCCTATCCTCTTCTCAAGGCTCAATAAAATCCCTCGCCTATTCCTAATCGGTTCCTCGATGACCTTTTTGGGGGCTATCCTATTCTGTGGTTCTCGAGGCGCGCTGGTCGGGGCAGCTGCCATTGTTGCGGCGGCGCTTTTCCGAGCTCCCAAGAAACTTGTTCCGGTCTTCATGGCGACAATGTTCTTGGCGGGTCTCCTTTACTTACTTCCGACCGCCAACTGGGCAAGGGTGCGCTCGGCGGTGGACTGGAGAAACGATCGCAACGCACAATCTCGGATCGCACTCTGGATGGTTGGGCTACATATGTTGCGCGATCACCCATTGCTCGGCGTGGGAATCGGTAATTACCCGAACGCGTATACAAGGGATTACGTCGATCCGGCAATCACCACGCGCGCGATGGCCTGTCACAGCATGTATATTCAGGCCTTGTCCGAGACGGGATTAACCGGAATGGCGATTGTCCTGGTAGTTCTCTATGCTTGTTTCCGATTGAATTCCCACACGCGTCGGAGAATCGGCATGACATGGCCGGAGGAACGTCAGAGTTTTGAATACTGTCTTGCATTGGGACTCGATCTCGCCCTGGTTGGTTTCCTCGCTGGCGCAGTGTTCCTCTCCGTTTTGTTTTATCCAATGCTATGGATTCTTGTGGGTTTGAGTGTGGGTCTCCATGTTGCCTGTGCTCGCAGGCAAACTGAATCGGAGACCCCTGCCCCGAACCCACGTATGGCCACGGAGTAGAAGCATTCGCTTTTTTTGGCAAATCATGATGAGCCATGTTGCTTTTGCGGGTGCCCCATTAGAGATGGTGCAGGCTCTGCGCGCGTGGAAGTCGCTCATGCTTCCGAACGGATGCTGGAATAAAATATTGACTACAACCCATTTCAAAATCCTGTACAAAGGACTGAATTTCCGGTAGTTGTTTTCCCGTGGAGGTGGCTCGCAAAAGTGAATAGCGCCCGGAGGAGGGCCAACGACGCGATACGGTCGACTGCTGACCAACGCCTAGAGGGAAAAGGCCTAGCCCCTGCTCCCCAAGCGGCCGAAGCGCCCGCTTGAGGGCGGCCTAGTGCCGACCACCGCAACGTGCTGAGGCAATTTGTGGATTCTGCGCAGTGGGACACGCTGGCAGGATTTGCCAAGGAGTTTCCCTCGCCATCGACCTCCTAACGGCGGCAGCGCGACTGGGAGGAGCAAGGGGTTTGGCTGGAGATCTGGCGCATGTTTCTGGGCGAATTGAATGAACAGCAGCAGTTGGAGCAGAACGAATCGTTTCTGGACGGCAGTTTTGCTCCAGCGAAAAAAGGGATTGGGGAGCCGGCAAAACCAAGCAGAGCAAGGGGACGAAGCGGATGGTCGCGGTCTGCGGCCACGGCCTTCCTTTGGGAGTCCGACTTTGACTATGCCTCTCCGGCCGAGGTCCGACTGGCGGAAGAAACGCTGGCCGCGATCAGGGTAGAACGACTGCACCTGGCGGGCGACCCGGACAAAAGCCCTCACGGGTGATCGACGACAATGGCTATGACAATGACGGGCTGCGGAAACGGCTGCAGCGTCGCGCCATTGCCTTGATTGCCCCGAACCGTTCCAATCGATATCGGATGGCACCCCAAGATGGACGCGCGCTGCGCTGCTACAATAAGCACTGAATCGTCGAGCGCAGTATCACCTGGCGTTATTCGATTGGACTGGGCATGGATGGGGGTCACTCCGTCTTGCCGCTGGGCGATTTCCGACACTCCGAAATTCCCAGCCCATTTGGCCACACGGGGATTTCAGCAACCCGAAACAGATAAAGTTGCCGCCAAGGCCTCTGGCTCCTCCCGATCACCCCTACGTCCGACCCAGGAATCTGGGGGGCACAAAGCGGCGACTTAAACAGCCTCTACCCTAATGATAGAAGAGCTACGAAAAATTGTTAAACACTCGGGTATCTATGGGATCGGCCTTGTCTCCTCCAAGGCGGTCGGCTTCATCATGATCCCTGTCTATACTCGATTCCTCGCTCCCGGTGACTACGGCACCCTCGAGCTGCTGGATCTATTGACCTTCTTCGCAACCAATTTTGCGACCCTGGGAATCGAAGCTGCAGTTTTTCGGTTCTACGCCGCCTATGACTCCGAGCAGGAAAAGAAAGAAGTCATCGCGACTGCCCTCCTCTATGCGACGGGCGGCTCATTCCTCTGTGCTCTGGTATTGTTCATTTGGGCGGACCCGATTGCGCGCCAGGTTCTGGGGAGTTCGGCCTTAAGCCCACTGGTCCGTATTGTCTCGGCGACTTTCTTCTTTTCAAATCTATGTGAGGTTCCGCTCGCCCACTGGAGGGCTCAAGAACGGAGTGTGTTGTATGTCAGCGTAAATCTGGCGCGTACCTTGCTTGGTGCCGCCTCGATTGCAGTCGCTTTGGCGGCGCTCAAGTGGGGTGTGAGAGGTATCCTTTACGCAAATCTCTTGACCAATGCGATTGCGGGCCTCGGCCTAGCCGGAAGCGCCTTGCTATACCTCCCCAGGAAGCTGGACGCACGCAAGCTGGCAGAAATGTTGAGGTATAGCGTTCCGCTTTTCATTTCGGGCCTGGGTTCGTTTGTCCTGGTTTTTTCGGATCGCTTTTTCCTGCGCCGGTACGGTGACCTGACGCAGGTGGGCATCTACGCCCTCGGCTACAAACTGGCGATGATCGTGAATCTTGTCGTAGGCGGGCCCTTTCGCCTAACGTGGCAATGGCAGCAGTTCGAGCTGGCCAAGAAGGAAAACGCCAAGGTCATGTACGCCAAGATCCAGATCTACCAGTTGTTGGTTTCGGTCTCAGTAGGACTGGCAATCGCTCTGCTGGCGAAAGACGCTCTCCGCATTCTCTCCCCGACATCTTATTGGGGGGCATCACAAATCGTTCCCATCATCGCTTTTTGCTACGTTCTTGACAACGTGAGGTCTATGATTCTCAGCGGAGTGCTCGTGCAGCGCATGACCCACTCGCTGATTCCCATTGCGGTGGCCGCCGCTCTCATCAACGTGACTCTGAACTTCCTCCTCATTCCCCACTTCCTGGCGATGGGCGCGGCCGTCGCAACTCTGCTCTCCTATCTGGCCTATTTGGCGATGACCCATTCAGTTGCCCAGCGGGCATTTTTCATCCGCTATGAGTATGGGCGCAATCTAGCCGTGGTGGCATCCGCAGGCCTGGTTTACCTTGCCGGAACGTTGATCCACCTTGAACTCTTGCCCTCGATTCTCGTAAACCTTCTTCTCTTTTCCATTTTCGCTGTCACCTCGTTCAACTTGTTGGATCAAGAGGAGAGAAGTCTTGTGCGGCAGACAGGGGTCAACCTGGTCCGGCGGCTGCGCGGAGGATTTGAGGGAATTGAGAAAGCTTAACATTAGGCGGGAAGGGAACTGCCCGCAGCGTTCTTCCGGCAGGCCGCATGGCAGTGTCTGTTCCGGAGATTTGGCCGAGACAGAGGGGAAGAGATGGACATGGGGAGCAAGGAAGGCACGAAGGAGCTTTTGTCAGTCCAAACATTGACAGGAGAATCAGGGAGTGTTCATCCGGGCGGGAATTTACATCGGCTACGTCGGCCACGCCAATCTTGGTGATGAGGCCATGTGGGAGGCGTGCCGAAAACGGTTTGGGCAAATCCACTGGTCTTACTACGACCAACTCGCCTATCGGATGGACGCTCAGAAGTTCCTGGCGACAAGTAGGCGCGATGGGAAGTATCTGATCCAGTGGCTTGGCGAGGAACTGCGTCACCAACGTCATATCCGGACTTTGGCAGGTAGCGTAGTCCATCGGCTGGCTTCAGGCTTGGGAGGTGAGGTGGCCATCCTCGGAGGCGGTACACTCATCAATACGAACGAAAGTGACCTCCAGATCTACCGTAGCATGTGGGAACGGACTGGGCGCGCTGTTCCCGTCTTTGGTGCAGGAGTGAAATCTCCGCAATTTTGGTCCTCCCGGCCGGGATGGGAGGATCGCCGCAGGGAATGGGTTTCCATCTTGAACCAACTCCCGGTTGTCGGAGTCCGCGGTCCAATCTCGAAGAGGCTTCTCGAAGAAGTGGGAGGCCGCAACATTGTCATCAGCGGCGACCCGGCGGCATGGTACCACAAACCCCTTAAGGGAGGACGCCGAAGCAGCAGGAGCCGTCCCCAGAGGCGTATCGGCATCAATTGGGGAAGTCCGGCAGGCGGCATGTGGGGTGACGAGAAAGCGGTCGAAAAGGCATTGGCCAACGTTGCAAGGGAACTTCATCGGGCCGGAACTGAAATCGAAATTTTGCCCATCTGTCCCCAAGACGTTCTGAGCTGCCGTCGAATCGCAGAATTGGCCGGGCTTGCCGCGGATTGCATTCACCCCGTCTTTGCATCGGTTAAGCAATACGTGCATGCGACGGAACGCCTGGACCTGTTGGTCGCTCTTAAGCTGCACGCCGCTGTCCTGGCTGCGGCAGGAAACTTGCCGTTTGTCATGCTGGAGCATCAACCGAAGTGCCTCGATTTTACGGCGAGCATCGGTTGGGAACGATTCACCATCCGAACTGACGGCTTGGCTGAGGAATCCTTGATGAATATGATCTCGGAAATGATGAATGAGCTCCGAGGCCTCGAGCAGGAGTTGTGTGCACGGATGTGCAGTCTGTGGAAAGGGTTTGCTGATTACTGTCGGACGGTCGAAGCGTGGTTAATGAATACAAATTATGCCTCATTGTAGAAGCAATGGCCGACTCATTGAGAAATGGCGACAAGTTGGCCCGGATCGGATTGTTCGCCGGGCAGGAGTAGGAAGAGGGCAAGCCTCCCCAGGTCGCAAGCCCTGACCTGACCGGGGGCTTGACGGGGCGCACGATGGCTACTAAAACAAAAAAGGCGCTTGTTATCGCCTTTGACTTTCCGCCGCGACGGACATCCGCCGTCTATCGGAACACCAACCTGACGGCCAACCTCGTCCGATGCGGGTGGAAACCCACGGTAGTTACCGTGCGGCAAGGTCTTGGAGGCGTTGAAGAACCCGAGCTGCTGGAACGCCTTCCGCCGGAACTGAGGATTGAACGAACAGGATACCTGGCCCTCAAGGGCTGGGAGCGCACAACGGCGGTCGCGATCCGCACTGCCGGCGCGCTCAAATCGCGCTACGACGAGGCCAGACAGCCTTGGATCGACCGTTGGATGCGCTCCGCCGGAAACCTCTTGCGGTCCTGCTTGTATTTCCCCGACGACACTGCGGGGTGGATACCTTTTGGTGTTGTTCGAGGAGCCCAGCTGCTCCTCAAAGAGCGTTATGACGTGATCTACTCGATGTCCCCTCCGCGCTCGGCGACCGTCGTAGGGTGGCTGCTGAAGGCGCTCTTTGGGATTCCATGGGTCCTCGAGTTCCAGGACCCGTGGTACCCGCCCGAGCGTCTTCTCCGCAGAAGGTTTGAGCGTTGGTTGCAACTCCTCATGCTTCGCAGGGCCGATTCTGTCATAGTCATGACCGAGGGACACAAGAAAGAGTTCAAACAGTCCTTCGGCGTGCGTGACGGGAAGCTAGCCGTAATTCGAAACGGCTTTTGCGAGGATGATTTCACCCAGGAGGCGATCACGGAGCCACACCTCCTCCCTCCCGGCTTTGTCCACCTCTCTCATTTCGGGACGATCTACCCCGAGAACAGTGGGTGTTTTTTCCAAGCCTTAGCCGAACTGCTTCGAGAGCAACCTGAGCTGGAGAAGAAGCTGCGAGTGAACATCATCGGAGACCCGAACGAGGATTGCGAATGGGGGCGCTACGGGGGTCGGGAAGAACTTCAGAGCGTCATTCATCGACATGGATTCGTCCCGCACGATGCTGTACGGCAACTCATGCGGGAGAGCCACCACTTGTTAATATTCTGGGGTCGGCCAGGTTTCTCTCGTTTGGCGATTCCCGGTAAGACCTACGATTATCTTCGAATCGGCCGCCCTATCCTTGCAGTTACTCACCCTGGCGGAATCCAACAACTCGTCGAGGAGGGAGAGGCCGGGTACGTCCTAAACCCTGACGATGTGGAAGCGATCAAAAGCGTACTTCGGACAGTGATCGCCCAGCATCGAAACGACTGGCCTCCCAGCCCCCCAAAACCGGAATTTGTTGCCCAATTTCGCTGGGACCGTCTGGCGGAGGAACTGGCGGGCGTGTTCGAAAGGGTGTCCAGCGATGCCCACTAGCTTGCGACACTTAGCGCGTCACGCCTTGGCTTTGATGCTGCATCATTCGGGCTTCTTTGCACTTGTGGGTTTTGTCCGCCGCTCAGTCCTCGGAAAGAGAGAAGGGATCATCTTGGGTCTTCATCGCGTGTTACCGGAGGAGCAGTTCGCTCGAGGGAATTCGCTCCCCGGTATGTTGCTGAAGGAAGAGACTTTTGACTCCCTTCTCGAGTACTTGAGGGCACATTATGAGGTCAAGCCTTTGGATGCGATACTGGAGAGAAAGGACAAGGAGCGCTCCCCGGACAAACCCCTTTGCACCCTGACCTTTGACGACGGCTGGCGCGATAACTATACGGTTGCTTACCCTCGGCTGAAGGGGTTTGGAATGCCGGCAACCATCTTTCTGGTGACTGGGTATCTCGACGGTTACGCCCACGTGTGGGTGGAGCGCCTGTGCCAGGCATGGAAGGAACCTTCCCAGCGCGAACTAATCAAATGTCACGCCATGAGACTGTTCCGAGTGAAACTACGGGTGGGCAGCTTGGAAGAGATTGTAGAGTGCCTGAAGCGCTTGCCCGGCGAAGAGCGGCGATCGATTCTGATTCAGCTCCTCCCCGCCGGGACATGTCCCAACATTCAGCAAGACCCTGATCCGATGATGAGCTGGGAAGAGGCCGTCGAAATGAGCCGCCATGGGATCGACTTCGGCTCTCATACAACTACCCACCCGCTCCTGACCTTCGAGAGTGACGACACGGTCGAGTCCGAATTGAAGAATTCAAAGGCTCGCATCGAAGAGCGCGTCGGAAAACCGGTTTGGGCTTTCGCTTATCCGAATGGCGATTGGGACTCGCGCATCCGCAAGTGGATCGAGCGGACCGGTTACCGGTGTGCGGTCACAACAAAACGTGGATGGCATGAAAGCGGGCTCGACCCATACAGTATGCGCAGGATTCTGATTCACGAAGGGAATGTCACGGGGTGGAGCGGCAAGTTCTCGGCGGCCGCGTTCAACTTTACGGTAGCACCGTGGCGATGATAATTTGGGAAGATAGGATTCGACAATTCCCGCTCCATGGGGAAATTAGGAACGTGCCCCGCCGGGAAGTCTTGATGCCGAGCCAGCAGGCCAGCCGATACCAGAAACAACTGGGACTAATAGTCGGACAAAAACAGGGTTTTCGACGACCAAAAGGCTGAGTTCGTCCTCCAACAAAGGAATCCACAGGCGACACAGGAATGCACCGACACACGATCCTTCACACCATCGAAACCAGCGAGCCTGGGGGCGCTGAAACTGTCGTGCTGGACCTGGCATCAAAGCTGGACGCGACCCGATTCCGCTCCATCGTGCTCCTCATCAAGGAAGGCTGGCTGCGAGAGAAGCTCGAAGAGCGAGGGGTCAGGACCATTCTGGTGGACAGTGGCGTCTGGTACGACTTCCGGTTACCCCGTGCGATTGCACGAGTCGTCCGGCAAGAGAAAGTGGACCTGATACACTCCCATCTGCCCGACATGAATTTTTACAGCTGCTTGGCTGGTGCCGTCGGAAGACGCAAGACCATTACAACCTATCACGGGCCCATAGAAATTTCGCGAGCCCGGGGCTTTCGGCACGCCGTCAAGCTCTGGGTTGTGCGACGCTCGGCCGTCTCCGTGGTCGTGGTATGCGACTATGTGGGAGCCATGCTTCAAAATTGTGGTTTCACACGCGACAAAATTGTCAAGATCTACAACGGGATCAACATAGAGCCCTATGGCGGCGAGCGAGGAAGCCGCCTGCGCGCTGAATTAGGTGTCCCTCTTGACACAAAACTGGTTGGGATGATCGCCCATCTTCATCCGGCGAAGGGATATGAGTTTTTCATTCAAGCCGCGCGCAAAGTTGTCGACGCGCTGCCTAAGGTTCGATTCGTCGCTGTCGGAGAGATTAAGGAACCGATTTGGGAGGGACTCTCAACCCTGATAAAGAGTCTTGATCTGGGGAATCACATTCACTTCCTGGGATTGCGTGACGATATTCCGTCGATCCTGAATGATCTGGACGTATTCGCTCTATCCTCACTCAGTGAGGGGTTTCCCCTGGCGGTCCTGGAGGCCATGGCTGCAGGAAAGCCCGTGGTTGTCACCCAGTCCGGTGGCACGAAAGAACTTGTGGAGGACGGGCGAACGGGATTCCTCGTTCCTCCAGGCGATTCGGAGGCTCTGGCGGCGAGAATCCGCGAGGTCCTAGCCGATCCTGTCCTCGCCGCAGCTCTAGGGCGGGCCGCCCGGCACGAAGTTGAAGTCAAATTTCCATTCGCCAAGATGGTCAGCGAGTACGAAAGCCTCTACGAACGTTGCCTGATGCAAGGCTAGAATCATGCTTTACTTATTCTGGATCGCGGTCGCCTTTTTGACATACACTGTTGCAGGCTATCCGCTGGCACTTTGGTTGTTCTCCTTCGTCAAAGTGCGGACTCATCGAAAGGAGGAGATCAGACCGACTGTTTCACTCATCATTGTTGCATTTAACGAGGCCCAGGCGATCGAGAGCAAGATCAGGAACAGCCTGGAACTTTTCTACCCGCGAGACAAATTCGAGATCATCGTTGCCTTGGACGGCTCGACTGACGGCACCGAGAGCATCGTGAACACCTATACCGACAAGGGAATCAAGCTCGTGCAGCTCCCCGAACGCAGGGGGAAACACCACGCCCAAATGGTAGCCCGCGACTCCACCCAGGGAGAGATCCTCGTTTTCACCGATGCATCGGTCCATCTCGAACCTGAGGCCATCGAGAGGATCGTCGCGAATTTTGCGGACGAGGCGATCGGTTGTGTGAGCAGCGAAGATGCCATCGTGGGCGATAGAAGGAGGTGGATAGGCGAGGGCACTTATATTCAGATGGAGATGGGGCTGCGCCGCCTGGAATCACGAGTCAATTCTCTGGTCAGCATGAGCGGGTCATTCTTCGCAGCACGCCGAAGCCTTTGCGCGAAATGGCACTCGCATCAATCCAGTGACTTTTTCATTGCGTTGCATGCCGCTGCACAGGGATTGAGAGCTATTGTGGACACCCAATGCCGCGGACATTACAGCATCCTGCATTCGGACAGCGCTGAACTTGACCGCAAGGTGCGAACGATTGTCCACGGATTGGACGTGTTTTTTTCTCACCTGAACCTGGCGAATCCGCTACGACACGGCTTTTTTTCCTTCCAGCTGATCAGCCACAAATTCTTCCGCTGGCTCCTGCCGTTTGCTTTTATGGCCATTCTGGTGTCGAACTTCTTCTTGTGGAATGCCGGTACTTCTTATAAGGTCTGTTTGATCCTGCAAGCCTGCTTTTACGGAAGCGGATTGCTTGCCTTGAGCATCCATCAACTGGCACGCATCAAGCCTTTCAAGCTCGCAGGTTTCTTCATCGTGGGAGCTTCGGCAACAATCGTTGCGTGGCTGAAGTTTTGTTCGGGCGAAAAGTATGTCACTTGGCAGCCCAGCAAGCGGATCTGATACCTCCTCCCCATGGAAAAGTGCCGACGGTGCGAAACCCAAGCCCATCGCGGTGTGCCATATCGCTTCGGGGGACCTGTGGGCGGGAGCAGAAAGGCAGATTGCGACTCTCCTGAAACATCTGGCACGCCTGGAAACCCTCCGCATTGTGGCGATTGTCCTGAATCCCGGGCGTTTGGTTGCCGAGATCGAAGCGGCTGGCATTGAGGTGAAAGTCATTCCCGAGAAAGAGTGCAGCTTCCTCCAGATTTTAGGCAAATCAGTCCGATTTCTGAGGGGACGGGAAATTCGTGTCATGCACTCCCATCGGTATAAGGAGAATCTCCTCGCTGCGCTTCTGGCTTGGCGATGCGGCGCACCCTTCGTCGTGCGTACCCAGCATGGCATGCCGGAACCGTTCGAAGGAATCAAGCGCATCAAGGCAGCCTTGATCCGGCACCTGGACCGGTGCGTGGCTTCGACCGCCACGCACCGCGTGATCAGTGTCAGCCATGACATGCGCGAACATCTCACCAAAATATTTCCATCCGAGAGAATCATATCCATCCATAACGGGATCGATCTTCAGGAAGTCGATTCTCGCTTGGGCCCGCGCGACGCGAAAGCAGCCCTCGGGATCCCGGAAAACGTCTGCGTCATAGGCACGGTGGGTCGCTTGGAACCGATCAAGCGCCTGGATATATTCTTGATGGCTGCCCGGCACATCGTCGCGCAACTTTCCCGTGTGCGTTGTTTGATTGTCGGGGAAGGAAGCGATGAGGGGCGTTTGCGGGAAATGGTCCACCACGCCGGCCTGCAGGACAAAGTTCTTTTCCTGGGCCACCGTAATGACGTCTATGATGTGATGCGCGCATTGGACGTGTTCGTGTTGTGTTCGGACCATGAGGGTTTACCTATGTCCCTGCTGGAGGCGCAGTACCTGGGGGCTACGGTGGTTGCGCGTTCTGTCGGGGGCATCAAGGAAGTGGTCCAGCATGGGCGCACGGGATTGCTTCTCGAGACCAGCGATCCGCGGGAATTGGCGGAGGCGTGCTTGAGCGTCCTTCGAAACGAATCGTGGCGGCGACGGCTTGCGTCGCATGGCTCGGCTTTCGTTGCGGAGAATTTCTCCGCTACTCAAACTGCCGATTCGGTAGCGCGGCTTTACGTTTCGCTGCGCCTTCAGCCATGAAGCTCTTATGGTTGTCACATTTCTTGCCCTTCCCGCCGCGCGGCGGCGCTCACCAGCGGAGCTTCAATCTCCTTCGTCAGATTGGACGCTCGCACCAAGTGTCTCTCGTGGCCTTGAACCGGCTGTGGCAGTCTCCTGATCAGCTGGAATGCGCGCGGCGGGAATTCAGCCTATTCTGCGCCGAAGTCTCTTTTTGGGACCCGCCTTTCCCGTGGAGAGGGACACGCTGGTGGGGACGACTCGCCCTGAGCCCCTTCGACCGGTACCCGTATGGGAGCCGTGCGACCTGGTGCCCCAAACTCGCTGCGGCCTGGAAAAGTATTCTTCAACGATTGCAGCCTGACCTTGTCCATTTTGATGCCTCCGACGTGGGCATGTTCATTCCGGCGGCGAGCGACTTTCGAAAGGTCCTCAATCACCACAACTGTGAATCGGCGATGGCCTTCCGCCGGGCGCGGAACGAATTGAATCCGGTCAGGAAAGCGTACTTGTGGCACCAGGCTCGCAAGCTCCGGCGTTTGGAAGCTCAGGTCTGTCACCAGTGTCACGTGAACCTGGCAGTTTCTGAATTAGATGCGCAACTCATTCGATCCGTCGATCCCCAAGCCCATGTACATCTCGTCGAGAACGGAACCGACACCGCCTATTTCACTCCGACGCCACTCGAAGGAGAGGCTCACAGTTTGATCTTCGCTGGCTCGCTTCGCTGGTACCCCAACATTTCTGCGGTATCCTACCTGGTACGTGAGATTTGGCCTTTGATCAAACACCAGGAGCCTGCAGCCCGCCTCTATGTGGCGGGCCAATTCCCTTCTGAAAAAATGGTGGGGTGGCTGAAGGGGCATCGCGATATCGAAGTGGTGGCCAGTCCCGAGGACATCCGTCCCTGGGTCGCACGGGCCGCGGTCTTCGTGTGTCCGGTTCTCGATGGAGGCGGCACGCGCATCAAAATCCTCGACGCGATGGCCATGGGGAAAGCGGTCGTCAGCACCAGCATCGGATGTGAAGGGCTCGCCGTTAAGCACGGTGAAAACATTCTAATTGGAGACTCCCCCGCTGAATTTGCCGACGAGGTTGTTCGGACTCTGCGAAGCCCGTTCTTGCGAAAGCACATCGAGAACAATGGCCGTTCTCTAGTCGAAAAGCGTTACAGTTGGGAGGTGGTCGGCGCCCGACTCGAGCAGGCATACGAGTGCGCTCTCGACCGCGGCGCCTGTGCAGAGCGCCTGTAACTCATCTGCGCCGAGGTTCTCGCAAGAATCTGCAGGCTCAGTTACTGGATCACGATGAGCAAAGTGCTTGACCGCATTTACGCCCTGAGTCCCGTCTGGATACAGCAGCTCGGCGTCGGCGCATACGGCTGGTATTGGGCCAGACGCCGGCTCGGCGGGGTCTTTGACGAGACCTGGCGGGCTTACGTGGACCGCGAAGGTTGGCCTCCGGATCGTTTCCACGACTTCGTCGAGGAACAATTGCGCGTGCAAGTTCTGCGGGCCTATCGGGAGGTTGCCTATTACCGCGCGGCCTTTCGCGAGCACGGGATTTCGGAGGAACTACTCAACCGATTCCATCTTGAGGACCTCCCCCGGCTTCCCTTGCTCGAAAAATCGACTGTGCGGTCTGACCCCAACGTGCTTCTCACTAAGAGCGTCGCGAAGACGCCTCCGCCGGCATTCAGTACGAGTGGGACGACCGGAACTCCCATTCGGGTTTACTTGGACTCAAAAGCGCATCAGCACAACATCGCCGTCCGGGAGGCGCGCTCTTTTCGCTGGGCCGGGGTGAGCGTTCGAGACTCGCGGTCGATGATTGGCGGCCGGCTGGTGGTCCCCAAGGCGCAAAGCCAGCCTCCCTTCTGGAGATACAATCACTGGGAGAAGCAAGTCTACTTTTCGGCTTTCCACATCAGCCCGGCGAATGTTCCCGACTACGTGTCGGCCCTCAACCGCTTCCAGCCTGCCGTCATGACCGGTTATGCTTCCGCGAATTTCTTCCTGGCACGCATAATTGACGAGTTGGGGTATCAAGTCCATGCGCCGCGGGCGATCATCACAAGCAGCGAGCGGCTCGAGCCACCGATGCGCGGGACGCTGGATTCGGTGTTTCGCACCCGCGCCTATGAAGAATATGGGAGCATCGAGAACTGTGCGATCGCAACCGAGTGCGAAAAGGGCCGACTACACACTCATCCCGACTTCGGCATCATGGAAATTCTACGGCCCGACGGCCAGCCGACCGCCCCGGGCGAGCTCGGCGAGATCGTGGTGACGGGCTTTGCCAACGTCCAACAGATCTTCATCCGTTACCGCATCGGCGACTTGGCGGCCTGGGCGACCGCGCCCTGCCCGTGCGGGCGCAATTCGTTACCGGTGATCGGTGAGCTCGTGGGGCGCCAAGAGGATACCGTGGTGGGACCGGACGGTCGTGAGACTGTCCGGTTCCATGGGCTTTTTGTTGATCTTCCGGGCGTAGCGGAAGGCCAAGTCGTCCAAGAGGCTTTGGACCGATTGGTGATCAATGTGGTACCCACACCGAATTTCTCGCGCGTCGACAAAGAGACGATCCAAGCCCGCGTGATTGCTCGACTAGGATCTGCGGTGTCCGTGGAGATCCGTGAGCTAGCCGGAATTCCGCGCGAACCGAATGGGAAGTTTCGCGCAGTGATCAGTCGAGTCCAGCGTCGGCCTGCGGCGCGCACCCCTCATGGACACCCCGCGTAATGCCTTGAACTTCCTGCAGGTTTGGAAATTGGACCACTATCTGAAGCCGAACTCCAACGGAAGAGCCCATTAACCCTTGCGTTCCCGACCAAGGACGAACTTGACGGCCCATCTGGCACCAAGCCGATCTGGGGACCATCATCGTCGCATCTCACATGCAAGTCCGGAAGGCAATGGCAAGAATGAGCGCAGCCATAAGACGGATCAGCAGGAGTTCTACAACCACCAATATTTTCGCAACCGAAAGGGCTTTGCACAAAAACTGACACGCTGGGAGAGGAAATACAGCGAGCGGCGGCACCGTCTCGCCCTCGAAGGAAAAACTCCCGCTGAACGCGTCCAGGGACTTACCCAGGTACCTCCGACAGTCAAGAATCTCTCTTGACCAATTCATAAGGCCTGGGTCCCCTCAACCACTTTTTCAAGGTACTTTCGCAGAAAATGGGTGGTCTCGGGATGCCGACCTAACGCAAGCTTTTCATTCGAGGCTGGCATTTCTGGCTGCTTATTTTGATTGTTTTGCAGGAGATGTGGTTCCCAAGCCAGGGGCTCGGCGTGTACCAACCACCAGAATGGAAGGGGTGATGACGAATTGGCCGAAGGAGAGAAAATGAACTGCGGTGGCCATCCCGTACCAAAGAGCGTGCAGATAGCGCCTCTTCCAATTCGAGATCGGTAACTCTGAGGGCAAGACGAACACAGTGTCGAATCCGGTCGTCCTCAAGCGCTTAATCAGAAATCGAGGTGAGAATATGTACAAGTGCTCAGGGTTAAAGAAACTGACCCGGTCAGACAGCTCTGCGGCTTTCCGTGGCTTCAGGAGTCGCAAAATCCACTGAACAATGCGCATAGGTGTCAGAGTGTTGGGAACTCGGATGATCACCGAGCCGCCGTCAGCGACCAGATCAGATAACAGTTTCCACTGACCGGCGAGATCGGGCTCGTAATAAATCACATCGCTCATCACCACGACGTGGAAGCGCTCCTTAATGTCTTCGAGTGTGGTCAACCTCCCGCAAATCGTCTTAAACCCGTACCTCGAAGCGGCAGCTGCACAGGCGACCTCCGACACGTCACAGATTGTGATTTCCAGGTCGGGACGGATCTGTTTGACCACAGCCATCTGGTAACCTGTCGCCCCGCCGACGTCCAGAGCTCGCCCACATCGTGGGCTGAAACGATCGACGAGATGCGCGATTTGCCTGACAATCCGACGTCGACGTTTCCGGAAATAGTCCTCATCCTTATAACTCTGCTCGAAGTGCGTCTGGATTACCTCGGGGTCGATTCTCGAGTCCGAGTAGACCAGGCCACAGTTGCTGCAGGTTCGAAGGCGGGCGAGGGTACTGTAGTAGACGTACTGACCGATGGTTGTGTAGGAGCCGGCGCCACAATCCGGGCAGTGGATTAGTTTCTCGGCGAGCGTTTTCTTGAATGTGTGCTGCCATGCATACTCGACCCACCTTTCCGGTTCGGAGAACCCCTGGTTGCTTCGGAGAATCTCGAGAAGGCGCCGCCGCTCCTCCCCCGTTGGAGAATTCCTCGGCTCCGACCTGGAGGGCCTGGGCATAATCCATGACCTTTTTAGAGTATACGCGAACCACTCCACTTCCCGGGGGTGAAGGAAAGCCATCCATTGCACCGAAGTCTTTTTCTCATGCGGCTCTGGGGAGCCCGTCAAGACGTCGGCTTCGTCCTGGTAGGAATGATGCAGGAGATGACCGGCTGGAATACGGTTTTTCTTCTAGGGGGATTGGTTGAAGATGAAATCGAGGCCGTAGAGCTCCATGAATTCGGTCGCCGATACAATTTGAAACAACAGTCACTACCCTAACAGGTTGATGAAAAAGTCGAAAAAACGCTTGTTTTGCCGTACTTTAACAATCGTAAGTTCCTTGTTTTCAGCATAGGCTATATCCCTAGTCAGCTCGAAAAAGGGTTTTTCATCAACCTGCTAAAAGACGCACGCGATGGGTGACCTTCTGGCGTCCAGACCGAAAGTCGCGGGAGGCTGTTGAACTGAGGTTGGTGTCGTGTTGTTCGTCCAACCGGATTATGTGGCAAAATGGACTGCGTTCATACGTTGGGCCGGCCGAAGGGTCGGTAAAGGAAGTGAGCAATTGGGCTTGAGGGTTGGGGAGTGCAATGACCATGCCGCGTGGGACGTTTTCGTTCGCAGTTTGCCTGCTGCGTCTCACTACCACATTTGGAAATGGAAGAACGTGATCGAGGAAACATACGGGCACGCGTCGCAATACCTTGCGGCGTCGCAGGAAGGTACGATCCAGGGCGTTCTTCCACTGTTCTTGGTCAAGAGTCGGCTCTTCGGCCGCTTCCTAGTCTCTTTACCTTTCCTGAATTATGGCGGCGTGCTTGCGAGCAGCACAGATGTTCAGCAGGCGCTTCTGGTGAAAGCGTCCGAGGTGGCCCACGAACTGGGGGCGCGATACGTCGAGCTTCGCCAGGGTTCCGCAGGCAACCTGGGTTGGCAGGACGTCGCTTTCAAGGTCGCCATGGTAGTGCCGTTGCCGAAGACTGTGGACGAACTCTGGCGGAAACTGAGTTCCCGACTTCGGAACAAGATCCGGAGTGCCATGAAGCATGGTTTGACAGTCCGATGGGGTGGGTCCGAAGCTGTAAGTGCCTTCTACCGGGTCTTTGCACCCAATATGCGTAACTTAGGCACTCCGGTCTACCCCCGCCAATGGTTTGAAAACGTCTGCCGGATCACTGCCCACGACAGCCGTGTGCTCACACTATGGAAGGAAGATCGGCCGATCGCCGCCACCTTGATCACCACTTTTCGGGACGGCGTGGAATTGCCGTGGATTGCTTCCTTGCCGGAAGAACGGAAGTTGCACTCGACGGTGCTGCTCTACTGGACTGCTCTGGAATGGGCCGTGCAGAACGGCTATCGCAGGGTAGACTTGGGACGATGCACACCAGGCGGCGGGACGTATCAGTTCAAACGTCAGTGGGACTGCGAAGAGAGACCCTTGCACTGGTATTACTGGCTGGCGCCGGGGGTTCCTCTCCCGCAGCTCAGGCCTGAGAACCCACGCTTCCGCGCTGCCGTGTGGGCGTGGAAACGGCTGCCGCTGGGCGTAGCCAACTGGCTCGGCCCGCGGATCGTGCGCTCGATTCCCTAGTCCGACCTGGAATGGCCCTGCGGCTGCGGCCAGGAGGGAGTGAAGGGGCAACCCGACTTTTTCGCAACTTAGCCACCACTTGGCGAGTTCATTTGCGCGACGGCCTATGTCGTCACACAGACTCCCCCCACCAGTTTCAAAAGGATTGCGCTCTGAGACTCTAGGCCCTAAGTCATAGGACACTCATCCATGCCAAAGCCTCCAACGGTGATGTCGATACTCCAGCTTGAGCCTTTCAAATATGGCTCAAAGGAGGAGTACATGGTTTTCCTCTCGCGCGCCTTGCAGAAACGCGGGTGGAAGAGCATTCTCGTATTCGAACGGCCGGTTCCGGATTCGATTCGTCCTTACTTTGATGGCACCGGGGCTGTCCTCGAATTCTACCGGGATGGCTCCAGGTTCCGCCGTTACGCAGACATCGTCCGCATATTGCTGAGGCACTGTCCAGAGGCCGTGCACTTTCACTTCTTCAATCACTTCACGATCCTTCCCATCCTGACTCGGCTCGCAGGGCCGAAAGTTGTGGTTTTTACGGACGAACTGCGGCAGCCGAATCGACTGAGCCTGGTCACGCGACTGGAGTGCCTTTTCTGGGATCGTGTCGTACTTCCGCTCCTGGGGACGAAGGTGCTGGCGGTCTCGGATTACATCAAGAGGACGCTGGTCACTTGCTATGGAATGTCGCCCAAGAGGATCCGAGTTGTATACAACGGCGTAAACGTCGAAAGGTTCACTCCCTTGCACCCGGATGAACAATCGCAAATTCGCAGGGAGCTAGGGATCCCCTCAGACCGCCCATTTGTGGTGTGCGCTTCACACCTGCGCCCGGAAAAGGGCATCAGTGATCTTCTGCGGGCTGCCGAGATTGTGCTTGGAATGAGGCCCGAGGTCTTCTTTGGCATTCTGGGAGAGGGGCCCTCGGCTGAAGAACTCCGAGCGAAGGCAAAGCAACTAGGTATTGAGAGTTGCGTCCGATTCTTTGGCCAGCGGTCTGATGTTAATCGTTTCATGGCAGTCGCCGACATCGTAGCAGTGCCTTCCGCGAAGCAGTGGCAGGACCCGGCACCGCTTACCGTAATCGAAGGCATGGCTATGGGACGGCCTGTTGTGGCGACGCGAGTGGGTGGAATCCCCGAGTACTTGGCCGACGGTGCGACGGGCCTTCTAGTCGAACCTAATTCTCCCGCGGAGCTAGCCAGTGCCTTGATACGTCTGATTGATTCGCCCGCCGAGGCGGAGGCAATGGGCCATGCGGGCAGGGAAAGAGTGAGAGCCCAATTCTCCCTGGAAAAGTGCGTCCAGGGGACTCTTCAGGTATTCGACGAGGATCTAGAGATTGATGTCCACGTTGAAGACCCGGTCGGGTAGATGGCAGGCTCTGGCGGCCGTGGCTGAGCAAATAAGAATTGCAATGAGGAAACCGGCGTCGGGCGACAGGAAATTGGTCCGATGGACATTTTTGATAGATCGCATGAAAGGAAAGCTGTGGGGAAAGACATCATGAACAGAGTGATCCTCTCGAGGCGGAGCCCAATCGGCCCTTCCTTCTGGCTCCTGATTGTCGCAGCAGCGATGGTGGCACCAATCTGGCTAGTCCGGTATTTCCCCCCTAGTTGACTACACGAACCACCTTGCACGTGCATACATCCTCGCTCACCTGAGAGATCCAGCTTTGGGACTCGGCCAGTTTTACGCTACAACCCATTGCAAAACCCAATGGAACTTCTTGATTTGCTTAGCCAAGCCCCAGCGATCGGGGATGAGGGGATGGGAAGTGAAGTTAAGCCATTTGTTTTCAATAGGGCCCTCCCGCCAGGCTCCCCTAAACCACGAATCGTCATGTCAATGGCCCTCATTTCAATGGGCTACAGGCCCCTTCTTCCTTTCCGGTTTTATAGACTATTCTCTGAGCATCCCCCTATGCTTCATTGGTCTGGGGCTGTGG
>JACQNR010000401.1 GCA_016202975.1 Acidobacteriota bacterium | reverse complement strand
GCCCTGGCCCGCCGGAGGCCACGCCGGGCCGGGCGGCCGGAGAGGTCCCTCGGGTTCGGGGCCTGGCGGGAAAGGTGGAGCAAACAACAAAAACTCGAGGAACGAAGCCAGAATGTTATTGAAAACAAAGGGTCGGTGATTTTGGAAGGCGGAGTAAACCAGGCTGAATGCCGATTCACTGCCTCTATTCGATTGCTGGGGCAGGTGGTATGATGCCCCGTCCTCACTTCCTCGCGGAGAACCGGAAATCATGAGACGCCGAGGAATCTTCATCACGCTCGAAGGCATTGATGGCACCGGCAAGAGCACGCAATTTCGTCTTCTGGTCGATTCTCTGCGCCGCCGGGGGCTGACGGTCTGCGCGACGCGCGAGCCGGGAGGCACCGAAACCGGGGAAAAGGTGCGGGGAATTCTTCTCGCCTCGAAAACGCGCCGCCTCGCTCCCCTGGCCGAGCTGGCCCTCATCTACGCCGCGCGCGCTCAGCACCTCGAGCAGGTGGTGCGCCCGGCGCTGGCCCGCGGCGAGATCGTGGTGAGCGATCGCTATAATGATTCTTCCTATGCCTATCAGGGCTACGGGCGCAAACTGGGGGTTGAGGCCGTGCGGGCTTTCGACCGCGTGGTATGCGGCGCGACCCAGCCCGACCTCACCCTGCTTCTCGACCTCGCACCTCGCAAATCGCTCGATCGCGCCCAGGGTCGCGAAACGCGCCGCAACTCGCGTCACGGCCGGTTTGAGGCGCAGGGGCTGGCTTTCCACCGCCGCGTGCGGCAGGGCTATCTCGAAATCGCAAAACGCGAGCCGCGACGCGTCCAGGTGGTCCGTGTCGGCCGGCCCATCGCGGAGATCCAGGCGGAGATAGAGGGGCTCGTCGACGAATTCCTCAGGCAACATTTAGGAATATTCTTAATATGATTATGATGCTATTTTTGGATATATCTCAGTAATGTCCGTCTGCGGGCGTTCATCGTTCCGGCTTCACCCTTCATGGTTGAAACCGTATGCGTTTCAAGGAATTCCTCGGAAATCGAAAGGCTGTTGAAACGGTACGCGGGCTGGTCGCCGGCGACCGCGTGCCTGGCGCTCTGCTTTTTGCGGGGCCCGACGGCGTGGGCAAGAAAACGCTTGCCCTCATGCTCGCCCAGGCGCTCAATTGCGCCCGTCAGGACGCGGACGGCAACGCCTGCGGTGAGTGCCCCGCTTGTCGCAAGGGCGAAGCCATGATCGCCGCGGCGCGCGAGGACCTGGAGCGCCGGCGCGATAGCAAGGACGCGCAGCGCCGAGTCGAGGGGCTGGTTTATTTCGACCTGCAGCTGATCGAACCGCTCAGCAAGTTCATTCTCATCGAGCAGATTCGCCAGTTGAGGTCCACGGCCTACACGCGACCCTTCGAGCAGCCGCGGAGGATCTTTATCGTCGACGAAGCGCAGACGATCCATTGGCAGGCCGTCGACCTTTTGCTCAAAGTCCTGGAGGAGCCGCCGGAAACCACCACGTTGATTCTGATTACCTCGAATGCCTCCTCGCTTCGGCCCACCATCCGTTCGCGCTGCCTGCGCGTTCCGTTTTTGCCGGTCGAGGATGAACTCATCCGCTCTTTAATCGCCCGGGAGGGCCGCGTGACTAAGGCTCAACAGGAGCTGGCCACGCGCGTCGCCGCGGGAAGCGTCGCGGCGGCCAGAGCGTTTGACGCAGCCGAGTATGAGCGAAGGCGGCGGCCGTGGATGGGATTTCTGGAGAGCGTCAACCGTCCCCGCAGCGGGACCCGAAAAGAGCCGGACTGGGATTCACTCTTCGATTCCAGCAAGGCTCTGACCGAGAAGCGCGACGAGTTCGACGAAACGCTTCGCATCGGATACCTGATGCTTCGCGATCTGGAACTGGTCTGCGAGCACGGGAAAAGCGCAGCCGTGGCGAACGTCGACATATTGCCCCATCTCGTCGCCTGGGCCGAGCCGCTGGGCCTTCGTGGAATCGCCCGCCTGAAAGAAGGGCTCGACGAGGCCTACCGTCTTCAGATCCGAAATGTGAACCAGCAACTGGGGCTCGAGAGTCTTGCCTTGGATCTTCTGGGCCCACCGCCCGTCCATGCTGGATAGGGCCGTGGCACATCCACTTCCAGCTGGGACCGCCCCGGATATCCTCCGGCGTATTTCAGGCTCGGCATCCCATCTCGAGCCTGCATTCTGACCGCCATTTTTGATTGCGCGGTCCGAAGGGGTATGCTAATCTCCAACCAGTCAAGAAAACTCCCGCAATTGGCTTGACTTCAGAACGCGAGAAATCGAGACGCCCAACCGTTGCATCTAACCTATCGGCGTCCTAGCTTCGTGATTTTGGAGGATGGCCGGAGGATTCGGAGTGGAAAAACCCGGGAGCAAGGAGCGTGAAATCGTGAACCGAAAATTGATACGACCGACACTCTCTGAGGTCCAGGACCAGCTGGGCGGGCGCATGCAGCGCAAGAAGCCCACTCCGCCTGACCAGACCAACGCGGAGAACTTTTACTACATCAAGCAAATGCAGTCGAGAACTCCCATGGTGGTCGTCCTCGACGAGGGCGAAATCATCCGGGGCGTGATCGAGTGGTATGACCGCGACTGCATCAAGGTTCATCGCGCCAAGGATCCCAACCTCCTCATTATGAAGTCAGCCATACGTTACATGTACAAAGAAGGCGAAAATCGGAGTGACGGAAACGGCGACGGACTACCCTCCGTCGAATAGTGCCCCGGATTGCTGCCAGCCTTATCCGGGCCGGCATGACCTGATCTGCTCGCCTCCGCCCGGTCAGCCATGGCGTCGCCCCATCCTAATGGGCTTGACAGCCTCGGCGGGCCTTCCTAGTATGGGCCAGAGGTCGAACGCCATCGCGAATTGTCGCCATTCAGTGCTCAGGAAGGAGGACGCTATGCGCGCCATCCACTTCTCTCAGCGATTCGGATTGTGGGTTCTTATTGCCTGCCTCGTCGTCTCCACTGTGGCCGCGGCCCGGCCACAGGATGAGCATCGGCGCACCAAGGTCCCCCTCATTGGCAAGATAGCCGGAGGCAGCAATCGTCAGGCCTTCAGCGGAAAAGTCCAGGCCGTTGACACCAAACGAAATCTTCTCCTGGTGGATACCGTCGAGGGCGGCCAGACCGAGTACTTTCCCGTCAAGAAGAACTTTGAGGTGACCACGGCTCGCGGCGAAAAGATTCGGGTTAAGGAATTGCAGCCGGGATCCAATGTCATCGTCTACTACGAGGTGAAGGACGACCGCCGCTCGGTCACCGACATTCTGATTTTGGGACCCAAGAACCCGGAAAAGGAAGAAGGGACCAAGAAGCCCTCCTCCCCGTCGTAATTCCCCGATGGCCCGGGCGCATCCCCATGAGAATCGGTATCACGTGCTACCCGACGTATGGCGGCAGCGGCGTTGTGGCCACCGAGCTGGGCCTCGAGCTCGCGGCGCGCGGGCACGAAATCCATTTCATCAGCTACGCCGTGCCGGTGCGCATGTCGGAAGCCGCCGAGCGCATTCATTTCCACGAAGTGGACATGCTGAATTACCCGCTCTTTGACCACCCGCCCTACGCCCTAGCCCTCGCCACCCAGATGCACAACGTCGCCGTCAACGAATCGCTCGACCTGCTGCACGTCCACTACGCGATCCCTCATTCCGTAAGCGCTTACCTAGCGCGCGCCATGCTCAAACCGCGTCGGCTGCCATTCGTGACGACCCTGCACGGAACGGACGTGACGCTGGTGGGGATGGACCGTTCCTATCTGCCCATTACCCGTTTCTCGATCGAGGAGAGCGACGGCGTCACGGCGATTTCGAAGTATCTGCGCGATGTGACGATGAAAGAATTTCAGGTCGCGCGGGAGATTGAGGTCATCTCCAACTTCGTCAACTGCGATGTATTCCAGCCTGCGGTGGGGAGAACGCGGCGCGCGGAGTTCGCCAAGGATAACGAGAAGGTCGTCGTCCATCTCTCCAATTTCCGCCCCGTGAAGCGCCTTCCCGACGTGATCGAGGTCTTCAGCCTGATCCGCAAGCAGATCCCGGCCAAGCTGCTGCTGATCGGGGACGGGCCCGACCGGGCCACGGCGGAATGGTGCGCGCGGGAGAAAGGCCTCACGCGCGACGCCATCTTCATGGGCAAGCAGAATCAGGTCCAGGACCTGCTGAACGTGGCGGACCTGCTGCTTCTCCCCAGCGACCTGGAATCATTCGGCCTGGCTGCGCTGGAGGGCATGGCTTGCGGCGTGCCTCCCGTGTGTTCGAAGGTGGGAGGCGTTCCCGAAGTGATCAACGATGGCGTGGAAGGCTTTCTTGTGCCGGCCCGCGATGTCAAGACCATGGCCGCCCGCGCGTTGGAAATTCTGACCAACCCCGAGCGCCACAAGCAGATGGCCGGCGCCGCGCGCCGCCGCGCCCTCTCACATTTCTGCGCGAGCAAGATCATTCCAATGTACGAGAGGCTTTACGAGCGGGTTCTCCAAAGCGGGTAACCCGCGCGACTCGCCCACACGCCCTTCTTAGACCGCCGCCGGCCGAGTGGCGCGGGAGATCCACACCGCAATTCCCCATACGACCAGGCCCACGATCAGGCCTTCAACCACTACGCCGCCCGCGAAGAACTTGAGGAGCCGCCAGGCGACCTGCCCTTGGGTGGGATCGAAGAAATGCGTCTTGAAGAACGGGACCAAAGCGCTCAGGAGCGTGACGAGCAAAATCCAGAACCGCCACGCAAAGGCGATGGCAAGCGACGGGGCGAAAAGTTGACGTGATGTGATATATCCCACGCGCGGGGCCATGGCGCCAAGAAAGAAGGCGGAAACCATGACGCCCATCGTTGAGCTCCATGCAGCCGTGCGCGCCGCATCGAGCCCCATCGCTTCCAGCGTGAAGCGCATGATGACCAGCACGCCGATGATAGCCCCGGGGCCCACCGTTACAGGCCAGCGCCAGAGGGTCTGGATGGCTGCCATGATGATGAGGTTCAGCACGAAGAAGATGGCAAGCTCGATGAGGTGCCCGCCCAGATGCTGCCCCAGCTGCCCCCAGTTTCCGTAGTCTTCCTTGTTGGCGAAGTGGCTTCGCTCGATTCTGAGTAAGGCGGCGATGACCGTCAGTACCATCACACATCCCACAGTCCACGCCGAAAGGAGGACCGCGGGCATCAGGAGTTGCTTGAACTTCCGCATGCCGCCCCGCACCGGACCCACCGCCGCAAGGTAAATCGCCGCCAGGAAGATTCCAACCGTGCTGGAGAAAAACCGTGTGATGGTCTCGGGCACGCCCGCGATCTCCAGCACGAACCTGGCCAGGATCAAAACGGTCATGAATACCAATACCCGTCGGAGAAGCACCTTGAAGGACGATGCCGGAGTTTCGCTTGTGGTGTTTTCAGTGGTCATGACAGCCTCCATGATGGTGGTCAGTATTGAGATCACTGTTCTCTACCCCAGGTCCAAAGCATTGAACGCGGGTTAAGAGTTTTCGGACTCAATATTCTGATTTCCGACCTAGTTGCGAGCCGCATTGGACAGCATTTCCTCGCGTTTTGCCTTGAATTCCGTCCCAGGTTTCCAGACAGGAAAGGACTTGGAGTTCGCAACGCGATTCGCAACCGTGTAGATCAATTCAAGGTCTTCCACCATGCCACTCAGGTCCCAATCGGGTTTGACCTCATCGGATGGCTTGTGGTAATCCTCGGCGGTATATCTGCGCCTCGCCTCGAGGCCCGCTCCCTGAGGCTTTCCAACTTCTTCGACTCCTTCTTTCGGGTCGAGCGCCGGGACGCCCTGCTTGGCAAATTCGAAATGGTCGGAGCGGTAGTAATACCCTTTTTCGGGTTCAGGGTCAGAAATGACGACGCGCCCTTGCTCGCGCGCCGCTTGGATGATCTCGTCGTCGAGAGACGACATCCCCAGTCCAACCACCGTGATATCGCGCGTGCGGCCGCGCGTATTCATCACGTCGAGATTGATGTCGGCCAAGGTCTTGGTGAGGGGGTAGAGCGGGTTTTCGGCGTAATACTGCGCGCCGAGCAGGCCCTGCTCCTCGGCGGTCGTGGCAAGAAAGAGAATGGAGCGCCGCGGGCGTGACTTGGCAAACGCGCGCGCAATTTCCATGATCCCGGCGACACCCGTAGCATTGTCGCGCGCTCCGTTGTAGATCTTGTCGCCGTTAACCTCCGGCCCGATGCCAAGGTGGTCCCAGTGCGCGTTGAGAATGACGTATTCATCGTGGAGCTTTTCGTCCCGGCCCTCCAACTTCGCCACGAAGTTGCTGGAGTCTATCCGACGGATGGTGTTGCGAATGGTGAGAGAGGCCGTCGCACCGAGCTCGACAGGGCGGAAGCTGTGGTCGAGCGCGGTCCTCTTCAGCACATCAAGATCACGCCCCGTCATTTCAAAGAGAGCCTTCGCCTTCGGGTAAGTGATCCAGCCTTCGACTGCGGCGCGCGACATACCTCCATCGGGCGTCACCAATGCGAAGCGTTCACCGGTGTTGTTACCCACGACTTCCCAGGGGTAACCCGCCGGTCCGGTTTCGTGAATGATGAGGCAACCCGCAGCTTTCTTGGCGGCGGCAATTTCGAATTTGTAGGTCCAGCGACCGTAGTACGTCATCGCCTTGCCGCGGAACATGTTGTCGTCCAGCGCCCCCGGCGTTTTCGGGTCAGGGATAGGCGGATCGTTAACCAGCATGACGAGAACCTTGCCGGCCACATCCACGCCCTTGTAGTCGTCCCACTGATACTCGGGGGCCACGATTCCGTAACCGACAAATACCAATGGAGCGTTGATCGACGCTTCCGGCACGTCGCGCCTGGTCCAGGCCATGAAGTCACGGCTGAAAGTGAGTTCCATCTTGCCAGAGCCACCGGCGGGCTCGAAGACCAGTCGCATCGAAGGATCGGCCGTGACGCCCAGCATGGGAACTTTCTGCACGAAGGTTCCGTCAGGATTGCCGGGTGCGAGGCCCATCTGCTTGAATTGCTCTTCCAGATACTTGATCGTGCGTTCTTCACCGCGAGAAGCCGGGGCGCGCCCCTCAAAATCATCGGAAGCGAGCGTTTTGATGGTCTCAAGCAAGTGGGCCTTGTTGATTTCCTTTCTCGCGTCCTTTTCCGACGCGAGGCCCGCAGCAATCGCGCCGGCCAGGCACGATAAAACGAATCCTGCGCATAAAACTTGCCGGCACCACTTCCTGAGATGAGAGCGGGAATTGAGAACCATATCGAGACCTCGAATTTCCTGAAATGAAGAAGCGCAGAACCAAGGACCGCAATTCGTGCCAGACGATTGAATCGAATTCCTCTCGGCTCGCTTCGCGATCCAGCCGGGCAAGCCCGGACGCCCGGCATTACTTTACGAGCGTTACCTCAATGGGCGCGGTCGCCACGAAATTCCCCCAGGCCAGCTTAAAGGTCACGTGCGTCGGCGTCTTTTCCTGATACGCCAGCGCGATAGTGAGTTTTCCGACGATGTCCTTAGCATGCTCTACTTTCACAGGAACCTCAAATTCCACCTTGGCTTTGTTGATGATGTATGCGTCCAGCAGCGCGGCTCGTATCTTGACAGGGTCGAGCAAGGCGAGGCTCCACTGGGCCCCGTCAGTCGAGCGGCGCAGACCGAGGTAATAGTATCCCGGCGGAACGCTCTTGCCGGAAATCTTCAAAGGAAGCGACGAGTCGAGAATGGTCCAGAAATCCTTCCCCATGCGCCAGACCTTGCCCTTGGTCATGCCGTCAAACTTGGCGGGATCCTCGTAATCCTTCTTCCACTCCGGACGGCCATAATCGATTGCGAACTGGCCAGCGTAAGTATTGAGCTTCGTATCCCAGTAGAGCACACGGGCCGATCCTCGCTCCTCCATCGCGCCACCTTCGGCGACAATAATCCTCTGGGAGGGCGGCTGTTGGCAGAGCAGGGGCATCGACCACAAAACGGTAACAATAGCCAGCATCATCCGGGTTCTCATCAGAACTTCTCCTCGCGTGCAAAAGGTTGGGAAGTGGATTCTACCACTTCTTGGTCTATGGGATGCCGCCACTCCAGTAAGGGGGTTCTGGCGAGCGGTCAGAAGTCTATCGCGCCTTGACTTGCGTCAGGAAATCCTTGACCGCCAGTTCGTAAGCGTCGCGTGCCTGGTTGAAACCTTCGCCGTGCCGCGTACCGGGAAGAATGACTAACTTCTTCGATGGGCTTTGAGCGTGGGAGTAGAGCTCTTCAGCAATCGCCGGCGGCATCCGGCGGTCACCCTGGGCCGCGACGAAGAGTATAGGACGCAACCCGATGTGCTCGACCGCCTTCTCCGAATCCAAATCGCCCGGAGGGAACCCCGCGCGCCAGCCAATGGCGTACAAGGTTTCATCGGCGATGGGAAAGGCGGGAAGATGAATCAACAGCTTCCAATGATGCCGGACCGTGTCGGCAAGCGAAAGGAAGGCGCTGTCCGAGATGACGGCGGAAACGTCGGGCGAATCGGCTGCTGCCATGAGCGATGCAACAGCGCCCATGGAAACGCCCCAGAGGATAATGGGCCGTTCGGCCTTCTCGACCTCGAGCGCGTATCGCACCGCCCCCAACACATCCAGCCTTTCGTAGTAGCCAAGGCTCGTCACTTTTCCGCCGCTCTGCCCGTGGTGGCGCAGGTCGAACAAAAGGCCGTTGTATCCAAGCTGGTGGCCAAACTGGGCGCGGGGAAGCATCTCCACCTTGCTGCGGTTCAAACCGTGGCAGTAGATGATGGTGCCGCGGGCAGGCCCGTCACTGGGGATATACCACCCCCTGAGAGTTATGCCGTCACTGGACTTGAATTCCGCCCAACGAGATTTAAGCCCGTAGGAGATGGGCGCCTTGCCGTTGTTGGGGTCAGGGTAGTTGAATCCCCCGTGAGTGAGGATTTGCGAGAGAAATCCCGGCACCACTACGAACAAGAAAATAGCGGCAATCAAAGCAATAAGAATCAGCAACCTGCGAACCGTCCTGCGAGTTTTCGGAGAGAACAACAATCAAACCTCTCTACACTTCCGCGGGCGACGACTGCGGCTCCACGATGTGGGTGGTCAGCAGCAGGGCAACGAGCACGGTCATGGCCGCGCACATGGCCGCCACTGCTGCGTACCCTCGCCATTGATAGAGCAGCCCGCCCACCGTTGCGGCGGCGGCAATCCCCAACTGCGAGGAAATGTTCCGCAGCGCAATAAACGAACCGCGCTGCGCCGGGGGAACCAACTCCGTCATGAGGGCCGTCAGCGGGCCCTGGCGGAACGCCGCCGCGAGGCTGGTCAATGAGAATGCGAAGAGCAGCCACACTCCCCAATCCAGAAAAGGCACAGCCACGAAAGCACATGCCAAAAGAACGTTACTGGCGATCAGGACGGGCCGCTTTCCAAGCTTGTCGGAGAGAGTCCCACCCATGGGTGCACTGGCCATGGCCACCAAGCCGCTCAGCATGAAGACCCACCCGATGGTCCGCGTCGGAATTCCAAAATGAGAATTCAGCCACTGGCCGATAAAAGCGATGAAACCCACGAGTCCGCCGGAAACCAGAAATGCGATGACCAGGGCCGCGACGGCGTCGTGGCGCCGAAGGATCGACCTGAACGCCCTTCCCGTGGCGCGCAACTTATCGCGCGAGGGCTCAGGGTTGTGCGAGTCCTCAGGTAGCAGGAAGGATATACCGCCCACCAGAAGTGCGCTCACAGCCACCACCAGGAAGGCGATGCGCCAGCCGAAACGATCGGCAACCTGCGCGGCGACCGGCACACCGATAACGGGCGCGGCAAAGTATGCGGTGGAAATCAGCCCCACGGCGCGGCCGCGGACCGAATATGCAAACCAGTCTCCCGCGAATGCGATCGCGCAGGTGGAAATCGTCCCGGCGGCAAGTCCGGTCAGCGCCCGGGCAGAAAGGATTTGGGCCAGAGTCGCGCTTCGGGAAGTGAGCCACGTGGCCAGGCAGAAAACCAGAATTCCCGCGAGCAGAAACCGCCGCCGTCCGTAATGGTCAGAAAGGGATCCGGAAAAGAACGCCGCAACCGCCGCGGCGAGCGAATACGTGGTGATGAGAAGACCTGCCGTTCCCACCGTGATGCCAAACGAATGGACGAGCGAGGGCAGCAGCGCGGCGATGATCTGATTGTCCGCAACGCCGATGAAAAGAAGGAGAAAGAGGTTGGCGATGACGCGGTAGTCCACTCGGGAATTCTCAGATCTTTATGAGCCCGCTTCATCAAAAGTTTGCCCGTGCAGCGAAACGATAACCCCATCCGGGAACGGGAAGGCCTGGCTCATTCAAAATGATGGAGGTCGAGTTTGACCGCCACCTTGTCCGACTCGTCGAGAACGCTGGCGGCGCCAATCCCAATGGCCACCACGATGGCATCGCTGATCTCTTCCTTCGATGCTCCCACTTCCAGCGCTTTCTTGATGTGCCCCTCAATGCACCCGTCGCACTTGGCAATCAGAGAGCATCCGATGGCGATCAGTTCCTTGGTTTTCAGGTCGAGGGCGCTCGGCGTGAGATAGCTCTCTTTATAGAAACCCATGTAAATGCGCCGCAGCCGGGGTTCGATCATGCTCATCGACCGCGGGGGGCGCTTCCGGCGGGATTTGGCCATACCCTTTTATGCTCCTTGCAGACAGAATCCCAGCATCAATGCAATGCCCAGTTCTGTCGAAAAAGAAAGCAAAATACTAACACAGCCTGCTTGGACGCAAGGAAGGATTGTGCGTCGCGGGAAGCGGCCGAAGGGGAGGGTGCAAGGTAGGTGGCCTCCCATTCCGGATGATGTCAAGAACGGCTGGCGCCAATCGTATCTGCGGGTGCGGGGGTTTCCATGCCGGAAACTTCCGGAATTTCGAGGCGCACGGATGTTCCTTTGCCCGAAATGCTGTCGACGGTAAAGGCGAACTCCCGGCTGTAGAGAACTTGCAGGCGCTCGTGGACGTTGCTCAATCCGATTCCAGACTCGAGGATTTCCGCCCGGCGCTCGTCCGGAATACCTATGCCGTCATCGATGACCTCGATAACGAGCTTCCCTTTCTGGCGGCGCGACCGCAAGGTGATCGTCCCGCCCTCGATCTTGGGGCCGATACCGTGCTTGATGGCATTCTCAACGAGCGGCTGCAGAATCATGCTGGGGACGACCAGATCCCACGTTTCGGGATCGATATCTTTTCGGATCTGGAGCTTGTCCTTCCCAAACCGCACCACCTCGATATCCAGGTAATCGTCGATGAATTCGACTTCCTGCTTGAAAGGGATGAAATGGATCTGGGTTCTCAACCGACGGCGAAGTATGTTGGAAAGCTTCAGGACCACCGTGCGCGCCGTGTCCGGGTCAAATCGCACCAGCGATGAAACGGTGTTCAGCGTGTTAAAGAGAAAATGAGGATTGATCTGGCTGATCAGCGAGTCCACGCGCGCCCGAATCAGCAGCCGCTCCTGTTCTTCGAGTTTTCTTTCGATGCGCGTGTTGTTCCAGATGCGCACGGGGAGGCCCACCGCCACCACGGTTCCCAAAAGGATCATCCCTTGCGCCCACAGGGGCGATGAATCCAAATGAAACAGGAAGCGAGGTGCCGCCCGTCCCACCAGAATCCGGGTAATCTCGAGGATGATGCAGATCAGGAAGAACAGGACCTGCCAATCCATGGCCGGATGCTTAAAGCGCTTCTTGATTGAACGATACAGGCTGAGATCAATGAAGGGGGAGAATTTCCAGACTTCTTCCTTCTCCGGGCAAACCCAGCGCGCCGTTCCTGCGGCGACTGCGTAGAG
>JACQNR010000400.1 GCA_016202975.1 Acidobacteriota bacterium | reverse complement strand
ATCCATCAGCGTGCAAGCGGATGCTGTGACTGTTGAGACGCAGGACGCCAGGGTTAGCACCGTCGTTGATCGCCAATTCGTCGAGAATCTTCCTTTGTCCGGTCGGAGTTTCCAGTCGCTCGTCTATCTTACGCCGGGAGTCGTTCCCACCCAGATCATCACGGGTCCCGTTGGTACAAACATGGGAGGATTTGTCGTCAATGGGCAGCGTGGCGATGCGAATTATTGGACCGTAGACGGGGTCAGCGCCAATTTCGCCTCAACTGTGGGATCTAACCTTGGGCCCGGAGTGGCCGGATCACTTCCAGCTACCAACGTGGTGGGTGGAACCAACGGCCTGGTCGCCGTGGATGCGCTTCAGGAGTTCCGCATCCAGACTTCTAGCTACGCTCCGGAGTTCGGTCGCTCTCCAGGCGGACAAATCTCCATTCAGACTCGCTCGGGGACGAATCGGTTTCACGGAACGGCCTTCAATTACTTCCGCAATGGAGTTATGGACGCCGCGGATTGGTTCGCCAACGCCAATCGCCTTACTAAACCAATCGTGAAGCAGAACAATTTCGGAGGTGTAATCGGCGGCCCCATTATCAAAGACAAGACGTTCTTCTTTTTTTCCTATGAAGGGTTTCGCCTCAAATTACCGTATACGTTCCTCGGAACCGTCCCCACTCTAGCTGCTCGCCAAGGCGCCATCCCCGCCATGCAACCCTATGTGAATGCATATCCCCTGCCCGCACCCGGGGCTGTGGAGGTAAGCCTAGGCATCGCGCCATACGGCGCCACTTACTCCAATCCTGCTTCTGCCGATGCCTACAGCATCCGGGTTGACCACCAGGTGGCCAACAACCTGAACCTCTTTGGCCGCTACAACCAATCGCCATCGAGTGCCAACGAGCGCGGGACCGGTACTGCTACCGCCAACAATGTTTGCGATATCAACATATCTACCAAGACTGCAACCGTGGGGACGACGTGGACGATATCCCCGGAGATAGTCAACGACGCGCGTTTCAACTATAGCAGCCATAGCGGGAATGCGGGCTGCATTATGGATACCTTCGGCGGGGGCACAGACATTCCCGCTGAAAGTATATTTCCCAGTCCCTTCACATACGAGAATGGGTGGATGGCAATCAATACGTTTTTTGGTAGCAACATGCGCTTCAACCCCGGGATGTATGATCCCCTCAATTCCATGCAGCAATATAACGCCGTAGATACTCTCACCATGCAGAAGGGAAGGCACGGCCTGAAGTTCGGCGTAGACTATCGCCATATGTTACCTTTCTTCGGATTTGCTCAATACCTGTCGGTTCCGTTTTTCGGGAGTATGTCGGACATGCAGGCCGGCAATAACGTTCTAATCTTTGTACTAAATTCCGCTAGGGTAAAGTACTCGTTCCACAATCTCAGTCTCTTCGGCCAAGATACGTGGCGGGTGAATCCACGCCTGAACTTGACGTACGGCTTACGATGGGACGTGGACTTCAGCCCCCGCACCACGTTCAACGAAAACATCCTGGGCGTAACCGGTTTCAGCCTGACGGACTATTCGAATCTTGCGCTGGCCCCGGCAGGAACGCCGCCTTACAGTACCCGGTATGGAAACGTGGCGCCTCGTATCGGCGCCGCTTACCAACTCTCCCAGAATCCGGATTGGGGTCTTGTGCTCCGTGGCGGATTTGGGGTCTTCTACGGTTTGGTCAATACGGAGATCGGGTCCACCATAGGCGCCTATTATCCGCAAGGTGGATATACAATATTTTTTGGTGTTCCATTTCCTTCGACACCGGAGGTTGCAGCGCTGCCGCCCATCGCGCCTCCCAGTAGTACATACGGCACGTTGCTCGCCTTCGATCCCCATCTCAACGCGCCTTACGCGCTGGAGTGGAATGTCGCTTTGCAGCAATCTCTGGGCAAGGCGCAGACCTTCAGCGTGTCCTACATCGGCGCTTCCAACAAGCGGATGCTGGCAAGGGCAAGCATTAGCAATCCCAATCCAAACTATGGGAGCGCGGAGCTGTTTGCCAACACAGGCACCGCGAGCTACAACGCATTGCAGGCGCAGTACCGGCGGGCCCTTGTCAGCGGGCTGCAGGCGCTGGTCTCCTATTCCTGGTCCCATTCGATCGATACCGGCTCTTATGGGGCGTATGCGAACGGAAGCCTTGCAGATGTGAACGTCAACCGTGGCAGCTCGGACTATGATATTCGCCACGCATTATCCGCGGCGCTGACCTACCAAGTTCCCGGGGTGAAGAGCAATCGCCTGGCGCGAGCCATCACCGGCGGATGGTCCTTCCACAATATTGTGCAAATCCTTTCCGGAGCCCCGGTCGATGTTTTGGACGCGACTTATTCCGCTCTTACCCAGCAGCTGGCCTCGGCCCAGATTCGCCCCGATATCGTCCCCGGGCAGCCGCTATATTTGTCCGGACCCCAATATCCTGGGGGCAAGGCGCTGAATCCTGCAGCCTTCACCCATCCTCCGGTGGACTCGGGGACTGGCCTTCCAATTCGCCAAGGGAATCTCACCCGCAATTCGCTGCGGGCTCCCGGGTTGGCGCAATGGGATTTTGCCGTGCACCGGGAATTTCCCATTCACGAGGCGGTGAAGTTGCAGTTCAGGGCGGAGCTGTTCAACGTGCTGAACCATCCTAACTTCGGTCTCTTCGAGACCACTTTCCAACCAGGCAATATCTTCTTCGGCCAATCTACGGCAATGCGGAATCAGTTGGGCGGCCGGCTGGGTTGGGGTATCCAGAGTTCGCT
>JACQNR010000398.1 GCA_016202975.1 Acidobacteriota bacterium | reverse complement strand
AGCTTTTTCCAAGTTCCGTTGATATTCCCTTTGTCCCTTCGGCCGAAGGCGGGAAGCCTCTAGTGGCCCTGCTGAACAACGTTTTCACTGGAGCCGCGCCGCTTGCCACCGTGAGCCTCGATCACAGGTTTGAAGGCCAGGCGGCATTCAGCACCGTCCTCAGGGGGCCAGGCCGATCGGCCCACCGGCTCGCAATAGGTGGTGATGCGGAGTGGTTTCGGGTTCGAGAGCGGGCTAGTGCCTTCGAGAATATCAATCTCCGCTTTTTCCGTGGCTTGCCTGATTCCATTCAGATGTTCGATCCTGCCGACGCACGCGTCGGTAACTCGTCCCTGCATTTCCATGCGGCGGACCAAATAAACCTTGGCCCGCTTTCGCTCGACCTGTCGGCGCAAGGCGGGCGGACTCGAGGCGGCAATCTGGGAGTCACAGGAGGGAAACTAAGCCGCCTTCGGTGGAATAGCGCCGGGGTACATGCCGGAGCCGGCTATCGGATCGGTCATCGGTACCCAACAGTTCTTCGCGCTTCCGTGGCGCAGCGCGCGCATGAGTCGGTTATTCGTGCGCTCGAAGCAGTGCATCCAGGCGGGCTCGGAATCTCAACATATTCCTGGAACGACCTCAATCAAGACCGCAACTTTCAATCGGGTGAACTCGGAGCCTTACTCAAGGTGGAAGGCGCTCCTTTCAGCCGCTTGGACACTGGGCTGAAACAGCCCTTTACCAGGGAAGTTCACCTTGAGGCAGTGCAAGCCTTCCCCGGGAAATTATCATTTAGCCTGCACGGCTATCGCCGAGTGGAGCACAGGCTTCTCGGGCTTTTGAATACAGGGGTTCCGTCGAATGCTTTCGCCGCAGTCTCAGTGTTTGATCCCGGAGACGATGGAGCGAGTCAGACGGGAAATGAGACACTGCGTATTGCCTACAATCAGGACCCTGCGACGTTGGGGCGGGACACGTACCTGCTGACGAACCCTCCGGATGCTGGAGCATTTGCGGAAGGCTACGAGATTCGCATACGCCAGAACACGTCGCGCCTGCAGTGGGAACTGGCATTCACCCGCTACCGCGCGGTTGCGCACACGGCGTTTGGCAACGGCCCCCTTGAGAACGATTGGGCTGCCTTAGCTCTGTTCAACGATCCGAATCAATCCATCAACGCCTATGGGAGCACTTATTTCGACCGGGGACTTGGAGCCCGATTCTGGGGAACCTGTCGGCTCCCGTGGGGGATGCAGCTCGGCTGGATTGGGGTGTTCCTTGATGGAGCGCCTTACGGCCGTATCCTTCCCGTCACAGGACTGAGCCAGGGTCTCATAGGGATCCTTGCGACGCGTCGCGGCCCTGGTGATGGCAGCACTGGTGAAGGGAAGCGGACTGCACACAACGCCACGATGGACCTTCGTCTCTCTCGAGATTTTCAGCTACGCCACGGACGCCTCGTGACTTCGATCGACGTGTTCAATATGGCCAATTCAGCCTTCGCCCTGCGGGAAGCCGACGTGACTTCGCCAACTCACCTTTGGCGAATCCCACTCGGCTACCAGAGCCCCCGCAGCATTCAGCTTGGCGCTGGTTATAGCTGGTAGGTGCTGGAACGGTTGGGTGGCTTTGGCGCGACGCAAACCAGAGTCGCCGAAATGGGTTCGCACGAATGTCGTTGGTAATACCGGCCAGTTGGCACGGTGCCAGTAAGCAGATATGCAAACGAAATTCTCAAGCCGACTCACTTGTTGCTATAAGGCGCTGGGAATTGGATGGCTCGCTTCCGGAATCGTGTTTTCCATGGTCGTTCAAGGACCTAGCACGATAGCGGCTTGGTGCATTTGGGGTACTGCGGTCTTTGCGCTTGGTTGGGTCCTCGTGGGGCTACCGTTCGTCGCTATGGGGGACAGGATTCGTTGCCTCCCGTTCCCTCCACTCGTCGTCTTAACCGGGGACTGGGCGGGGCACATGTAATGGCGTTGCCAGCTATAGTTTTTGAATTAACGGATTCTGCGGCGGCTAACTGGAGGTTCTGGATTACTGACTGGAAGTGGGAGGGAAAAGCCTTCATCATCGTCGCGACCATGACCGTGATTTATCGCCTATTCCTGAATCGGCTGTACTGAGCGAACCAAGCGCCACCTTTGAAAGCAGGAACGAGGTAGGTTCATGCATCAACTTCGACGTCGATTTCCAAACCGTAAGCCCTTGAAGTTGGTCACAAAGACGAGGGTTCATCTCGGGGCTCGTATTTGTCCCCTGGTCGGGCACCCCCTTCGAGACGCACTTCATCTCACTGGCTTCAATACATTAACCTTTCTTATACACACAAATATTTGCAAATTCCCCACAGTTGCTTGACACAAAGTTTCTCTTCGGCGTGTTAGCGTCGAGGGCGTTGATGGTGATGCCCCCGACCCATGTGTAGGTTACGGCGCTTGAGAGAGGATCTCGAGCAGACAAGATGTTCTCTGGCGCGAAAAGCCGAGGGGCAGGGTCACGGAGGACCTTTTGCCCAAACCGATCGAACGTCCTCAGATGGTGGGAATTCTGACTGTCCTGGTCGCTGTCATGTCAGCATGCACTGCAGACCAGAAACCGTCGGACACCGAGAGAACGCTGGCGAATGTCGCAAAGAACATCGTAATCCCCATCGAAGCCGAAGATTTGACCAACCCCCTCCCAGCAACTTCGAAAAATATAGGAAAGGGTAAACAGATCTACATGCAGTCGTGCGCTTTATGTCATGGAATGGACGGGCATAGTCAAACAGCCTTGGGGCAAGCGATGTACCCCCCTGCCATGGATCTGACTTCCCCACACGTTCAACATTGGGATGACGGCGAGTTGTACTGGATCATCCAAAACGGCGTCCGCCTGACAGGAATGCCATCCTGGAAAGGAACCATCTCTGCAGAAGACACTTGGAGGTTGGTCCACTTCGTCCGCCAACTTCCCCACCTTGCACCGGCAGAAGGGACGGGTAGGGAGGGAGGAGAGGCCATGGAGAAAACCGAGGCTGAATTGATCGCGTATGGGAGAACGCTTTACCGGCAGGAAGGCTGCTTTTCCTGCCACCAACTATACGGAGAGGGAGAAAAAGTGGGCCCGGACTTGAGCCTGGAAGGGACCCGCGGGCGTTCTGCCGAATGGTTAGTCGGACACTTCAAGGATCCTACAGCTTACGTGCCCGGCTCGATAATGCCTCCTTTCAAGAATCTCACCGATGAGCAACTCCGTGCGCTTACTTTATTTCTCTTGAACCAAAAGGGAGAGAATAAGAACCACGAATAAACGAACAATGCATCTGATGCGCATCGCCCGAGTAGACGTTCTCATCCGGTGGTGCAAGCTTCCGGTGAGCTCGTGAACTGCACGACCTCCTTGCCATCAATAGGGCGAAGGACGTTCCAAAAACGGGCATTGCCCGGCAGTTGGGCGGAGCAACTCTGGAGGTGCGGGGATTTGGGGACCGAAGCTCCTCGCTTGTTATCGTTTAGTCTTTCCGAGTGACACCTGTCCCTCCAACCTTCGATTTGGGAATTGAGTTCGGCATTGGATCTTCGATTCGGGCACCCAGCCTGTTCCGGGCGCAACGGCGCCGGCCATTTTATTGATCAGGCTATTCTGGACGCGATAACGTCTGTTATTGGGATATCGGATTCGCTTGATTGCGACCCTTGCAGATTAGGCAGTCAAGAGGAAGGGGGGCGAGTCTTAATAGGAGGAGCAATGAAGACTCGCCATCAGAAAGGGTACATCTACAAGAAGGGCGGATGGTGGCTCGTGCGCTCCTACGACAACGTAATGCAGCAGGAGGGCGCAATCCTGGGGTGCAAGTCGCTCGTCGGATCACACCCATTTGGGGCCAATACCGCTCCAAGCGGACGGTGGTGCCCTCGGCCGATGAGCTGCTCCCGATCAACATGGGCGCTCATCCCCCGGAGAGCGCGATGACCCTGGAGCCGTTCGTGGAACACACCTATTTGCCCTATATTGCCGCCCAGAAGCGCCCGTCTACTTTCCGGGCCTACAGGAACATGTGTGAAGGAAAGTCTCATGCCGCGCTACGGAGGTATTCGTCTGCGGGAATTTAGCACCGGCGACGGAGAAAGGTTGCTCGTCGAGATTGCTCGGCAAAGCGAACCTAGCCGGAACACCCTAAAGCACATCAAGGGCCTGCTAAGTGGGATCTTCAAGCTGGCCAAGCGTCTTGGAGTCCTCAATGGCATCAATCCGATTCAGAACGATTCTAAACCCCAGGCTCGCGAGGGCGACGACACCTTTGCTTACAAGT
>JACQNR010000397.1 GCA_016202975.1 Acidobacteriota bacterium | reverse complement strand
GTGCTAATCAACGTACACGGCGGTCACTTCGAGGGCGGCTCGCGCATCGCCAGCCACTTGGAGTCCATTCCCATTGCAGTGGTCGGCAAGATCAAGGTCATCAGTATCGACTATCGCATGGCGCCGGAGTATACCTTTCCGGCCGCCAGTGAGGATGTGGCGGCGGTGTATCGCGAACTTCTGAAGACTTATAAACCCCAAAATATTGGCCTATATGGTTCGTCTGCGGGTGGGTTACTCGCTGCCGAGTCAATAGCTTGGTTCGACAAGCACGCGCTGCCCCTGCCCGGAGCAGTCGGGATGCTCGCCGGCGCTGCCACCTACTACCAGGAGGGTGACTCAGGGCGGATCGTTACAGCCATCGAGGGCTCTCCGCTCGAGCTGCCGCCACCGGTGCACCCTTACTTCAAGGGGACGGACCCAGCAAATGCTCTGGCGTTCCCAAGCCGCTCGCCAGAGTTGATGGCGAAGTTTCCTCCCTCATTGCTGATCGCCTCCACTCGGGACATCACCTTAAGCTCGGTGGCCTACACCCACGGGCAGCTCGTAAGGCTTGGCGTCGAGGCGGAGTTGCACGTGTGGGATGGGTTAGGGCACGTTTTCTACTTCGATCCGAGTCTGCCCGAGTCACGCGAAGTGTACGACGTTATCATCCACTTCTTTCAGCGCCACCTGGGGCAGCCCCTCAAAGCGCAGGGTGTTGCGCCCGAGGGAAAGCGTTAGGAAGGTGCTTAAGTCCCAGGGTCGGTAGGGAAGAAATGGTGTCAGGTACCGTTTCCGGGAGCGTTCCCCCTTGAGGTGGCCGGAATGCCGGAGGCTTCGTCGCCGAGGCGACCATCGTAGCCTTCTAACCCGGTGCTAACGGTCGGCGGTGGTATCATTACCATACTGAGTGCAGTCTTCGTAGAATAGGAGCATGCTCCTGTCCTCTCCATCTGTCAGAATCCGGTACCCTGAAAGTCGGCAAGTGCTGATCTTCTCTTTAAGGAATAATTCGGAGATACGAGATGCGTGATTCGCCTTCGCTTCGTTTAATCGGCATTGCTATGCTCGGCCTATCGACTTGGGCCTTCGCTGGGGCTCCGAGCGAGGGCTACTCGCAGTCGATCCGAGCCTCACAATACGTCGCCGTCCGGGATGGCACGCGCCTGGCGATCGATATCTATCGTCCCGTAGTGGAAGGAAAGCCTGTCGAGAAGCCGCTCCCGGTAATACTGGAAGCCACGATTGACTACCGTGTGGACGTCCGTGACGGGAAACTCGTTCCTCCCGCGACATATCTCATGGACCTGCTAAAGCACGGCTACGTGATCGCCTTGCTGGAGACCCGAGGCCAAGGTGCTTCCTTCGGTAGACAGAGCCCCATGCGGATCGAGACCGTCGAGGACTATCGGGACCTGTACGACGTGGTCGAGTGGCTGGCCGCACAGCCCTGGAGCGATGGCAAGATCGGCATGGTCGGCTGCTCCAATCGAGGCGTGATCCAGTTGCGGGCCGCTGCTGCGATGCCGCCGCATCTGAAGGCCATTGCGCCGACGGCCGCACCGGTCGATTGGGGCACCATGGGAACCATCAACGGGGTCACAACGCGCTGTTTCGGCGAAGGTCACAAGCCCGTGCAGGAACCTACTCCCGTTGACGAGGACCGCGACGGCACTATGGCGCAGAGGGCAGTGATGGAGCACGGCGCCTGGGGGAAGGCGCAGATCAACCGGCCCTTCCGCGATGCTCCCTTAACGCTCTCGGGTCTGCACGTGATGCCTACCTACTGGTGGAACATGCTGCCGAACTTCACCGTGTCCAAGACCCCGGTATTCCAATACGCCGGCTGGAGGGATTTCTTCCCAGAACAGGCATTCGATCTGTACCGCAGTTTGGCACGGCAGGGCGTGCCACAGAAGCTCATTATTGGGCCCTGGTATCACTGTGAGTGGTATCAAAGCGACCTGACGGACGCGGCTGCGGAGACCCGCCGCTGGTACGACTATTGGTTGAAGGGCATCAACAACGGCCTTATGGACGAGCCTCCCATCCGCTACTACGTCGTCGGTGCGCCGGCTGGTCAGGAGTGGAAGACCGCAGACAAATGGCCTCCGCCCAACGAAAGGCGAACGACCTACTATCTTGGCGATCAAGGAAGGTTGCAATTGCAGAAGCCGAACCGACCCGCGGACAACGATAGCTACGTTGTGAACTACAGCGTCACGACAGCCAATCTGGCGACCCGCTGGAACATCGCGATCTTTACGGACCCGAAGAATGCCGCGAAGCATCCAGGGCTATTGCCGATTCCGACGTCGGGCTTGGATGCGAATTCGCTGACGTACACGAGCGCGCCGCTGGAACAGGACTCGGAGTTGACAGGTTTTCCTGTGGCGACTTTATGGATTTCTTCGACGGCGAAGGACCAGGATTTCTTTGTCTACCTTGAGGAAGTGGGCGCAGACGGCCAATCGACTCTCCTGACCGAGGGTGCGATGCGGGCTTCGAATCGGGCCACCCGAGAGCCGCCTTTCGACAACGAGGGAATGCCATGGCACGCCGGCTTCAAGGCCGACCAAAAGGACCTCCAACCTGGCGTGCCCACGAAGCTGGACTGGGGGCTCTTTCCCTTCTCCAATTACCTCAAGAAAGCACATCGCCTGCGAATTACAATCAACAGCTTCGACAAGGAGGGTTGGCTTTCACCGGAAATCGCGCCTGCGCCGACGGTCAGCATTTATCACGATGCGCAGCACCCGTCATCAATCACCCTGCCGTTCATTTCGAAGTAAAGTCGTGCGCAGGATGGTATGTTAACCTAATACGAATTTAGCTACTCCAAACCGGCGGCAGATACTACCGTCTGGTTCGTGCATCGGCGCTTGGCCGATGGGGATCTGTCTTCATAAACAATCGACGGGATCGGCCCGAACGGAGCGAGGCCCGGAGACGAGCAAATGAAGACGAACAGAAAGCGGAACCATGATCCAGTGGGCCTTGGCGCTAAGATCACACGCCGTGACTTCATTGGGGCGACCCTCATCGGCACGGGCGCTGCGCTGCTCCATGCAGCCTGCCCGGCGGCAGCTCAGGAGCTGGGGCCAGCGTGGACCGGGTACGGAGGCGTCGGCGATTTCGTGAATCGGCATTAAGCCCAATCGCAGGTTATTGCGACCCGCGAAAAAGTCGTACAATGTAAGCATCAATCTCGCGGACACGCAGGAGTTTGGCCGCGACGCCGGTCAGCGCGAAGCCTGTTGCGCTGGCGAGGACCAGAGTTAGGAGGGCCTGAGGAGCGGTCTGCCAGCCGACGCGCGGCTCGAGCCACTTGACAAGCACGGAGGTTGCCACCGCCGCGAGCGCTGAGGAGCAGCAGATTCTGGCGAAGAATAAGGTCAATTCTCCCGCCCGCTTGTTCTCAGTCCTTCGCACCAGCAACCCAAAGAGCACCATCATATAAGCCACAATTCCAATCGAACTGGCGAGCGCGAGGCCCAAGTGCTGGCTCCTGCGCACGAGCAACCAGTAAACCGGCAGATTGAGGAGCATCAAGACGGTGCCCGAGAGGGCGGGCGTCAGGGTGTCGCGCGTGGCGTAAAACCCGCGCGCCAATATGTTCTGAACGCCCCAGGCGAACATTCCCAGGGAAAAGAAAACCAGCGTTGCGGCGGTCGCGTCGAGATCCGCCGCGGCCAGCCGGGTGTGGGAGAAAACCAGGTGAACGAGCGGCCGGCTTACCGCCATCGTGAGGGCCCCGATGGGAACCAGCAGCAAAATCGTGCCCTTGAGGGTCGAGTTGAGCGTGCGGTTCATTTCGTCCAGCTTGTTTTCAGAGTAGAGCTGGGCAAGAACCGGGAACGAAGCCACGCCAATCGCCTGTCCCACCACGCCGAGCGGCACGCGCATCAGCGTTTTGGCGTAGGTCATCCAGGTGATGGAGGCCGGTGGGAGATAGGACCCGAACCAGCGGATGATCCAATCATCGGCAAAGACCAGCGAAAGGGCCAGCATGATGGGGACGGAGAGCTTGATGAATAGTTTAAAACCCGGATGGAGCACATCGAAATTGACCATGTAGCGTGCTCCGGCCCGCGACGCGCCGTACACCTGCAGAAGAAGATTTCCTGCGAGCGCTCCGGCCAGAACTCCGACCGCGAAGCCCGTAATGCCCAATCGCGGTGAGAGCAGCACGCCACCGAGGATGATCCCCAGGTTGTAAATGATCGGGGCGAGAGAGGGCACCACAAACTGCCCTTTCGCGTATTGCACGGCTGTGAATATGCTCCCCAAATAGAAACAGAGTTGCGCCGGCAGCATCAGGCGGGTGAGGAATACCACCTGCTCCTTCTGTTTCGGATCGAACCCCGGAGCAATCAGCGGAATGAGGTGCGGCGCGAGAAGCTCACCCAAAATCACCAGCGCGGACAGACTCATTCCCATCACCGTAATCACGGTGGAAAACACCCGCCAGCCTTCGTCCTCACGATTCCCCGCCACGTACTTGGAGAAGACGGGGATGAAGGTGAGGCTCAACGAGCCGCCCGCCACAAGGTAATTGAGAAAATCGGGCAGGGTGAATGCCGCGTAGTAGGCGTCCGTGGCGGCATTGGAGCCAATCTGGTGGGCCACGGTCCAATCGCGCAAAAAGCCCAGAACCCGGCTTAGGAGCACACTGGCCATGACGATTCCTGCGGATTGAAGGATGCGACGATTCACGCTCACGGCCATGGGCGAAGGTGTACCACGTTTGGGAGCTATTTGACTAGGTGCGGGGAGAGGAAGTGAAGAATGTCAGTCTGCTGTTTCGGGCGGCCGTGGCCGAGGAAATCGGGTGCGGCAGGCGCGGCAACGTACCATCGGGCCGCGGAAGATGAGACGCTCCCATATGAGCCGCCGGGAGCGGCGATAGTCGACTTTTCCGCAATTTGGGCATGCCCATTCGACCGGGGGTTGTGGGGTGGGGTTGGCGACGGGGTCGGGGGCGGTAACGGAGGCGGATTTCTCCGAGGAGGGTGGGGTGTGTCTGGGAAGAAGCCGTAAGCGGTGGCAACGAGAGCACATACGCAGTCGGTAGCCAAGACCCTTAGCAAGCGAGTAGAGGAGACCGTGGTAGACATCTTCGGTCTTCGCCGCTCCGCACTTCTTGCAAGGTGTCGCCATAAAGTGAAATTCAGGATAACTAAACCCAGTCGAGGGTGCAAGCAAGCTGAAGCGTGCACACCCTTCGCGGTACCTCCGAAAATCATTGAGTGCCGCCTCGTTAGAGGGTAGAATCCCCTCCCCTTTCCAAATGGAGATGGCATCTTCGCTGGAGGGTCGAGTCTTTACAATCATCAGCGAATTTTGCATTTTCCAATATTCGGGCTGAGAGGCATGAACATGGATTTTACAGGGAAAATTGTGGTCGTCACGGGCGGGGCAAACGGCATCGGCAAAGAAACCGCGCGCGAGTTTTCCACCCGGCACGCCGCCGTGGCCATCGTGGACAGGGACGAGAAAGCTGGAACGGCGACGGCGCAAGCGCTTGCCGCAGCGGGGGGAAATGTTCACTTTTTTCCTACTGATGTCGGCGTGCGGGCGCAAGTAGAGAAGCTGATTCCTGCCATTGTTTCGAAATTTGGCGGCATCGACATCCTGATTAACAACGCGGGAATTCAGCGTTACGGTTCGGTGCTTTCAACGCCAGAAGAACTCTGGGACGAGGTCATGTCCGCAAACCTGAAAAGTGCATATCTCATGTCACGGTACGCGGTGCCGGAAATTCGCAAGCGCGGCAGCGGGGCGATCGTAATTACCGGCTCGGTGCAAAGCTTTGGGGCCGTGGTCAATTCTGTTGCCTACGTTGTTGCAAAGCACGGGCTGCTCGGCCTTACACGCGCCATGGCTCTCGACCATGCCAAAGACAACATTCGCGTGAATCTGGTTTGTCCGGGGGCCACTGACACGCCTCTGGTACGCAATGTGGCAGCGGCCAGTGATAACCCGCAAGGCCTCCTCGACGCCTGCGCGAGCATACATGCCTTCAAACGGATGATCCGCCCGGAAGAAGTGGCGCGGGTCATTGTGTTCCTGGCAAGCGACCTGGCCTCGTTCGTGACCGGGGATGCCGTCATGGTGGATGGCGGCATGATGATCGCCTGCGGCGGTATGGGTTTCCAGGAGTCGGGTACGGGAGCCGGTAAAAACTAACTCTCTTGAATCATATTGGGTGTGCATGAACGGAATGATACTCGGAGTGGCGATTATGCTGGTGGCGGGCGTGCTCAATGGCAGTTTCGCCTCGCCCACGAAGTACACCACGAAATGGAAGTGGGAAAACATCTGGGCGGTGTGGGCAGTCGTCGCACTGTTTATCACGATTTGGCCCACGGCGATTCTGACCGTGCCCGACTTGTTCTCGCTCTACGGCCTGGCGGGAACGGGGCCGCTTCTGCTGGTCGTCGCCTTCGGCCTCGGCAATGGCGTGGCGCAGATCTTCTTCGGTCTGGGTGTGGCGGCCATCGGTCTTTCGCTGGGATTTGCCATTGCCATCGGGATTTCGACGGCGCTCGGGTCGCTTGGGCCGCTGGTGCTCCAACAGCCGGAACTTGTGTTCACGAAGAAGGGTCTGACGATTCTCGCCGGCGTGGCGGTTATCCTGGTTGGCATTGCCCTCTGCGCGGTTGCGGGAAAAGCCAAAGATAAAGCCATGAGTGCGGGTGCTGCCGCCGGCGGCGAGGCGCCCGCGAAGCCCATCCTCAAAGGTCTGATGCTTTCCGTAATTGCCGGAGTCCTTTCACCCACAGTGAATTTCGCGGTGGCCTTCGGCGGCCCACTGCTCAAGCAGGCTGCCGCGCATGGCGCGAGCCAGGCCTTCCAGGCCAACGTTATCTGGCCACCGTTCTTGACGGCCACCCTGATTCCTTACATCAGCTATTGCGCGCTTCTGTGGAAGAAAAACGGCAGCTTCCGTTTTTTCTCGCTCGAGGGCACAAGCCACTACTACGGTTTGGGTGCCATCATGGGTCTCCTCTGGACGAGCAGCCTGGTGATGTATGGCGCGGTCACGACTTACATGGGCACGCTCGGTCCGGTGCTCGGCTGGCCGCTTTTCATGTCGGTGATCATCATCACCTCCAATGTCTGGGGATTCGCCACTGGCGAATGGAAGCAGGCGGGAGCGAAGCCCGTCAAGATCATGCTGAGCGGCATCGGCTTCTTGATCCTGGGATTCGTCACACTGGCTTATGCCTCCTCGCTGAGTTGAGGTCTCGAGTCCGCGCAGCAACTCCTGAGTCAGCATTCCGAAACGAGGCGGCGGCAACCCAGGGCCTGGCTTAACAGCCTTGACTTGCGGGGCCACAACACCTCAAATTTCCTCCTCTGGCCCAAACCCCAAGGGGTCGTGCTTTCTCTGCACATCATCCCGGAGGATTTGATTATGAAGGTTGCGCTCCATCGAACCGCCGCCGTCCTGCTCTTTACTGCAAGCGCTTACGGGCAGAGCCAATCCTACTATCATTCGGATTTTCCGCCGGAAGAGTTTCGTGCCCGTTGGGAAAAGGTCTCCACGCAGATCGGGAAGGAAGCGGCCGCGATCCTGCAGGGCGCCCCGCAAGTGAGCGGCTTCATCATGCCGCGTCAGGACAACAACTTTTACTTTCTCTCGGGCGTTGAAACCCCGCATTCCTAATCTCCTGCTCGACGGGCGCACCCGCAAAGTCACGCTCTACCTACCGCGGCAAAGGAAACATGGAAAAGGCGGCGGGGTACCAGAAGATGTTCGAAGCGTACAAAGAAGAAGACCGCGACCACTACTTGAACGTCCAAGTCCTCCGCCTCGTGCGCGAAGGCGAGAAGCAAGGATTGGCGATTAGGGGTTCGGGATTGGGGACTCGCGGCCTGTTGTTCGGCTCTTCTCTGGTACCTGATACCTAAAACCTGACACCTGCCTTTTTCCCCTGACACCTGGCACCCGAAACCTGTTCTTTCCCCCGACGCCTGACACCTGACACTCGAAACCAGTTCTTCCCATTCATCGTTCATCAATCATAATTCAGCGTCGCTTTTGCCCCTCCCCGGGTGTATACCCGGCACGTCATAATCCCGGTTTTTGTGCGGCGGCTTTTTGCATCTTTAGTAGTTGGTAGCGCGGACCTGCGCTCTTCAGGTCCGCGGTTTGGCCCAGGTCACGAACCGCTTGCTTGCTCCGGAGGCGGGAATTCTGGCGGTTTTGGCGGTGGGGGCAGTTGTTCATGAGCCTTCGGCTCACAACGAATAACCAGAATGACGCACCCGCACACGCCCTCCGCCGAATTGTACCGCTTGTTCTTCTCTTACTTTTCCACGACTTAGCCTTTTATTTTGGAGGGAGGTCTACCGGAGGCGGCGGCGCCTCCAGACGCTGAACTGTCATAGAGTGATTTCGGTCCATAAGGGCAGTTCGCCAGTGGGCGGATTGGGCTTTTTCATTTCCCGGCACCCGGGTCCGCGGCTGACTTTCGCGGGGGTAAAACCTGCAGTCCCTAAGAGAAATTCCGCTCTACCCCATTCCCGCCAGTCCCACAGCTCGACCCTTTGTTTTCAATAACCTCCTCGCTTCGTTCCTCGAGTTTTTTGTTTTTTCTGCGCACGCACCCCAAGCCTCCAAGCAGGTAACTAGGCTATCACACTTGCCCTTCCAAGTCAAGCCCC
>JACQNR010000418.1 GCA_016202975.1 Acidobacteriota bacterium | reverse complement strand
TTTGGATAGCGGGCTAAGTTGGCTCGAGCTTGGGCCGCAAGCGTGGGGTCAATCTCGAAGGCCGTTACCTGACCGGCTTGTTCCACCGCCTCGGCGATGACTGCGGTGTAGTAGCCCGTTCCACAACCGAGATGAAAGACCGACTTCCCCCCGGAAAGGTTGAGGCGATCCAACCACGGCGCCAGCGTGCCTGGATTGCCATTTGTGAGGTTTCGCAAAGGGTCCAGCAAGACGGCGACATCGCGATACAATTCGGCAGGATCCGTGACCTCAGCAACCTGCGGCTGGGAGTACCCCGCAGCAGGCCGCGACAGGACCTTCCATGGGCCCTTTCCGACGAATTCCTCGCGCGGGACTTTGGCAAACGCTTGCAGCAAAGCGGTTGAGCTGACCTTCGCATTTTTCCAGATCTCTTCTGCGTAGCGCTGCCGAATTTCAGCCGATACCATATTGGGAGTTTGACATATCACATAAATGCCAGCAAGATTCGAACGCGACCAATGTTCCGGTCGCTTCCCGGCGAGCCCAGAAGAAACCTAGCCACTTGCTGTTTTGAGATGCTCATTGACATCTGCGCTGCTTGAAATGCAGCCCATGACTCCCCGCAACCCCCTTTCGAAGAAGATTGTGGCATCCTGACTCCGTTGTGTAGGCCGAAGCCCCCCAACTCCGGTATCGTCGCCAACTCGCAAACAATCCTCCGAGGTCAATCAGAGAAGGCTTGCAGCGGACCTGGAGTAGGGGGCTTTGCGGAAACTGAGATTGGACGTGATGCATAAAATTGTGTCCCTCCGGTGAACCCCGGTATGGGATCACAGGTCACTTACAGTATTTCCGATTGGAAAGGAGAGAAACGAACCTGAGCTTGAGTCAAATATCCAGCCTAGCAGGCCTTCGGTAATTCGACAGTTCGCGCGATAAATCGCAGTCCTCCATTGGCCACACAAAGGGACACCTTCCCAGAACATCTGCGCTCGCCCTTGACATACCACCTTGGGGAGACGACAATCCGCTGACGCAATCAATGCCGGTGTTGATCTGGAGTTGAATCCCGCCGATGAGGTGGACCTTCCATGCAAGGAATGCAAAGTGGTTCGGATGAACAGTCGTATCTGGGCTTCTCCTGTGGGGCCAGTCTTTGGCTCGTACTTTTGTTGTTATGCCCGGCGCGTGGCGCGCTTGGGCAGGCTGAAAAGACTTTGCTGCTGCGGGAACCCACGGTGAGCCGGACCCAAATTGCGTTTTCCTTTGCCGGCGACCTCTGGATTGTCAGTCGAGAGGGCGGTGAAGCCCGGAGGCTTACGACCGGCATCGGCATCGAAACGGATCCTGTCTTCTCTCCGGATGGAACGCAGATCGCCTTCACGGGTGAGTACGATGGGAACGTAGACGTCTACGTCACGTCTGCCTTGGGAGGCGTGCCCAGAAGGCTCACCTTTCACCCCGGCCCCGACCGCGTAGTGGGCTGGACGCCGGACGGCAGGCGAGTGCTATTCCGCTCCTCGCGCGCGAGCTTTGCATACGGGGTAGTTCAACTCTTCACCATTCCTGTTGAAGGCAGGTTTCCCACGGAGGTCCCGCTGGTGAGGGCTGCGGAGGGCTCCTACTCTCCTGATGGCTCGCGCCTGGCTTATGTGCCCATCGAGCAATGGCAGCGCGCCTGGAAGCGCTATCGCGGCGGCCAGACGAAGCCTATTTGGATTGCGAACCTTTCCGACTCGAGCGTCGAAGTGGAGATTCCAAGGAATAATTCCAACGATTTCAATCCCATGTGGGTGAGCGACACCGTCTACTTCCTCTCCGATCGCAGCGGCCCTGTCACGCTGTTTGCCTACAACACAAAATCGAAGCAGGTGAAGCAGGTGGTTGAGAACAAGGGATTGGATATCAAGTCGGCCTCCGCCGGTCCAGGGGCGATTGTTTACGAGCAGTTCGGCACGCTACACGTATTGGACCTGAACTCAAGCCGAGACCAAAACCTCGACATCCGCCTCACTGGTGATCTGGCCGAGGTGAGGCCTCACTTCAAGAAGATCGAGCCCAAGCGGATTCGATCCGCCACCATCTCGCCGACCGGGGCGCGAGCACTGTTTGCCACCCGAGGTGAGATCCTGACGGTTCCGGCCGAGAAAGGCGACATCCGCAACCTCACGAACTCAACGAGCGTCGTGGAACGCGATCCGGCTTGGTCTCCGGATGGCAAATCGATCGCTTACTTCTCAGACGAGTCAGGAGAGTACGTGCTCCACATTCGCGATCAGAGCTGGTTGGGTGAGGTTCAAAAAATCGGGCTCGGAAACCCTTCGACCTTTTACTACTCTCCCATCTGGTCGCCCGACTCGAAGAAGGTCGCCTATACCGACAAGCGCTTGAAAGTGTGCTATGTGGATCTCGAAAAGAAGGCGCCCATATGCGTGGACACGAGCACCTACGCTGTCCCCTCTCAGATGCTTGGTCCGTCCTGGTCTCCGGACAGCCGCTGGCTGGCCTACACCAAGCAGCTTCGCAACCACCTGCACGCGGTTTTTGTCTGTTCGTTGGACCAGGCAAAGACTTACCAGGTGACCGACGGAATGAGCGACACTCTCTTCGCGCGGTTCGACAAAGACGGCAAATACCTCTACTTCACAGCCAGCACCGATGTGGGGCTGAGGGCCGGCTGGCTGGATATGTCGAGCATGCAGCGAGCTGTGACGCGAAATGTCTACATCGTCGTGCTGAAGAAAGATTTGCCCTCGCCCCTGGCACCTGAAAGCGATGAAGAAAGGGGTCCCGGCGCCCAGAAGGACGAAAAGGCAAACCAGCCGGAAAAGGAGAAAGGCAAAGGGGAGGAGCCCGTCACGGTTCAGATCGATTTCGAGAACATCCGCCAGCGTATTCTTGCCTTGCCTATCCCGGAGCGGAACTACACAGGGCTGGCGGCTGGCAAAACGGGTGTACTATTCCTGGTTGAAGGTCCCCCGGTCAATCTCATCGGATATGATGCCGGCAGCTCGTTCACACTTCACAAATTTGAGCTGAAGACGCGCAAGACGGAGAAGATTCTGGAAGGCATCGACTCCTTCGATCTCTCCTTCAATGGCGAGAAGATGCTCTACCGGCAGAAAGATCAGTGGTCTATCGCCCCGGTGGAGAAGCGGCCCGAAGCTTCTCCCAAGCCCGGCGAGGGCGGCCCTCTGAAGCTCGACGGCATGCAAGTGTACGTGGATCCCCGCGCCGAATGGAAGCACATGTATGACCAGGTCTGGCGCAACCAGCGCGACTTCTTCTATGACCCTGGCCTGCACGGCCTTAACCTCGAAGCTACCAAAAAGAAATACGAACCCTATCTTGAGGCCATCTCGAGCCGCGAAGACCTGAACTACCTATTCGAGGAGATGCTTGGCGATATGACTGTAGGTCACATGGGTGTGGGAGGTGGGGATCGACCGGAACTGAAGAAGATCAAAGGTGGCTTGCTGGGCGCCGACTACAAAATTGAAAACGGGCGCTATCGGTTTGCGCGCGTTTACAGCGGCGAGAACTGGAACCCAAAGCTTCGTGCCCCGCTGACGGAGCCCGGCGTCAACGTGGTGGCCGGCGAGTATCTGCTCGCGGTCAACGGGCGCAACCTGCGAGCCTCGGATAACCTTTATAGCTTCTTCGAGGAGACAGCCGACAAACAGGTGGTGCTCAAGGTCGGTCCCAACTCCGACGGCACAGGGTCGCGGGATGTCACGGTGGTGCCCGTGGAGCACGAACTCCAGCTGCGCAACCTGGCCTGGATAGAGGACAATCGCCGCAAAGTCGACGAGATGACGGGCGGCCGCGTCGCATACGTCCACCTGCCGGACACCGCCCTCGGCGGCATCACCAATTTCAACCGCTACTATTTTGCGCAGCTTGGAAAAGAGGCCGCCATCATTGACGAGCGATTTAACGGAGGCGGCTCCGTCGCCGATTACATCATCGACTATCTGCGCCGACCGCTCCTAGCCTACTTCACGACGCGCGAAGGGATGGATATCACTACGCCGATCGAGGCCATCTTCGGGCCCAAAGTGATGATCATTAATGAGATGGCAGGGTCAGGTGGGGACGCCTTGCCTTGGATGTTTCGAAAGATGGGAATCGGCCCGCTGATCGGGAAAACGACTTGGGGCGGGCTGGTCGGCCACTACACCAATCCGAATGATTTACTGGATGGCGGATCCGTGGGCACCCCCAATCTTGCTTTCTACAATCCCGACGGGTCATGGGATGTGGAGAACCATGGCGTCCCTCCGGACATCGAGGTGGAATACGACCCGAAGCTTTTGCGCCAGGGACACGATCCTCAATTGGAGAAGGCTGTCGAGGTCGTGATGGAGTTGCTTAAGAAGAATCCGTTGCCGACGCCCAAAAGGCCGAAATATCCCAACTACCACCAGCGGTAGTCCGCCCAGCAGACACCCACAAGTTGTCATCTAGCTGGCATGCGTGGGCGGATTGGAAGTCAGTGCCAGCGGGGCCAGGGAGCGCGAATCTCATTAATTTTTTGGCCAGGGCTTCGCGGGAGGCAGCGTGGTGGCGAGCTTGCATTGGGCTTTGGGGGGGCCAGCTGGGTGGAATCCGAAACGGATCGCTCCAAAACGAGGCAGTGTGTGGTATATCTTGGCCGTCAGAAACATGAAAAAGGAAGTTTTAGTATATGACCATGGACCGACGTGAGTTCATAAATGGTATTGCCTGTGTCGGAGCGTCCGCCGCGCTAGAGACGGTGCTACAAGATTCCCCGCCTATGCAAGCGGCAATCGGGACGGCCGGTCCGCCCGCTTTCGAAGGACGGATGGCCTTTACTCCGGCAACAGCCTTTCGTCCTTACGTTTCAAAGATGGCGCAGCAAGCGACTGAGAATACGTGGGTGCAGATTGACCTGGGTTCCGCGGTAACGGTTGAGGGGATCAGGCTTTATCCCGCATTCAATCTGGGCTCGCGCCATGCCAATGGTTACGGGTTTCCGGTACGCTTCAAGGTTGAAGGCGCGGAGGAGGCCCGCTTCGCAGCGCCGCGTCTGATGGTGGACCAAACCAGCAACGACCTCGAGAATCCAGAAGATCGAATGATCTTGTACTCGGTGCCTGGAACCCGGGCCCGCTATGTGCGGCTCACGGCAACGAAACTGGGTCCCATGCCTGACGGCGCAGGCTACTGCCTTGCCTTGTCGAAAGTAGATGTCATAAGCGGAGAGAAAGACGTAGCCGAAGGTACACCAGTCTCTGTGGATTCGGCCCTGGGCAATGAGAAAGACCGGACGCAGTTGACCCGGCCCTCCCGCTCCATGGGAGAAGGAATTATCACCGACAATCCGGGCAATGTCACTGCTGCTTCGAGCTGGCACCCTGTCACCTATCAAGCGATGGCCCCTCTTTCTGGTGTGACGGTTGACGGCGGACTTTTCAAAAAAGTAATGGAAAACAATATTGGGTACCTTCTGAGCGCCTTTTCAGTGCCGGAGATGCTGCGTCCGTTCCGCCAGCGCGCTGGAAAGCCCGTGCCTCCCGGCCTGCGTCGGCCGCTCAATTTCTGGGACGTTGACTTGCCAGGATCCAGCGCGGGACGGTTTTTGATGGGGGCCGGCAATACCCTGCGATGGATGGAGCACGCGGAATTGCGCCGATGGATGAACGAGCTGGTGGACGGAATTGAAGAGTGCCGCGCTCCGAACGGTTACATCATGGCCTATCCCGAGAACGAGATGTTCTACTCCGAACGCGCAGGATATACGCGCGCTTGGTTGACCCATGGATTGATTGAGGCTGGTTACGCGGGAATACCCAAAGCCTTTGACCTGTTGCGTGGTTATTATGACTGGTTCAATGGCTGCCCCTGCCTGCGCGAAATCATGCGTGGAACTGCGCAAGGAGTCCAAGGGATGATCGCCAACACGCGCATATACTTCACCCCGGTGGGCAAGCCGGAAGATTTGCAAGTAGTCCAGCGCTACTTTCAGGAAAACTATTGGCTTGAAGGTTTAGCGGCTCGCGATAAATCGAACATCTGGCAGTATCCTTATGACCGGCCGCACAACTACCTGATCACGGACTTCGAGGCCTATCTCGACCTCTACCGGGCAACCGGCGATGAAAGGTATCTTCGAGCCATGCAGGGGGCATGGGAACTTTACCGCGAGAATTGGGAGCATGTAGGAGGTTCCACAGCCATTACTGAATTTGGTGAGTTCCCTCCGAAATCTTACAGGTTGAATGCGCAAGTGCCGTTCTGTGAGACAGGTGAGCTATGCGGCAGTGTATTCTGGAGCAGGCTAAACCAGCGGTTTCATCTCTTGTATCCGGAACGGGAAGAGTACGTCACCGAAATTGAGAAATCCATCTACAACGTTGGCATTGCCGCACAGGTTGACACGCGAGGCCTTCTCTACCACGCGAGGCTGGTTGGGCAAAAAGGAGATGTGTTGGTCGGAATCAACGACAACTCCTGCTGTGAGGGGCAAGGTACTCGGTTGTTGGGATCGTTGCCTGAGTATATTTATTCCATCGCTTCCGACGGACTCTACATCAATATGTTTCAGGCATCGACCATCCGCTGGCCACAGGACGGCCAGACCATTGTGTTGAAGATGGCGACCGACTTCCCCTTCCATCCGGAAGTCCAGTTGACTTTAGGGCTCAACCAGCCAATGCAATGCAAGATCCGGATACGTGTACCTTATTGGGCCAAGCGCGAAATGAAAATCGCGGTGAACGGTCGGACGGCAGCCAGCGGCAAGCCGGAATCCTATGTGACTCTCGATCGCGTCTGGAATAACGCCGACGTGATCGCATTCACATTGCCCATGGACTTCACGCTGACTCGATACGAAGGGTTGGACAAGATACCGGATCACGAGCGCTTCGCTCTGGAATACGGTCCGGTCCTGCTGGCCGTGGATGGCTCCGCGGATGCGCGGCTGGTTGTCGAGAGCGGGTCACGGCCCCAGGACATTCTCAAACAGATCAAGCCGAAATTCGGGAAACCCTTGCAATACGATGTGGCTGGCGCTTCTCCGCAGCTATTTCGGCCCTACTGGGAGGTGCAAGGTGGCCCCTTCACCTGCTTCCCGGTAATCGACACGCATCCGTAGGCCCTGTTTTTCCTAAGAACCTGCTGGTAAATGCGGTTGAAACGCTCCAGTAATGTGTGTCTTAAGCACCTCTGAGACTAACCTGGCCTGTTCGCAGTGAAGAAGCAACGGTAGGAGCGGAGAGCTTGCCTAGATGTCACCGCAAGAAATGAAGAAAAAGGGGGGGCAACAAGATGAATAAGAGGAGATGGCTGGTACTATTTCTCATCATGCAAGCAGGAATTGCGGGGGAGGGTTCGCAGCCCCCCGCGAGTCAGAGTCGGGTCTTTGAATGGACCTTTGAGTCACAAAAAACGTACGCGGACCCGTTCAATGACGTGGATGTCGATGTGATATTCAGCAAGGACGGTGCCTCTTGGCGGGTACCCACGTTCTGGCGGGGCGGCAATAAGTGGACGGTGCGTTTTGCTCCGCCCTCGCCGGGCAAGTACAACTATCGTCTAGAGTCCACTGACAAAAGCAACCCAGACCTGAACGGACACGAAGGGCAGGTCACAATCACCGCATACACTGGGACAAATACTCTGCTGCGGCACGGCGTGTTGCGGGTGAGCGCCAACAAGCGCTATTTCGAGCACGCCGACGGAACGCCGTTCTACTGGCTGGGCGATA
>JACQNR010000409.1 GCA_016202975.1 Acidobacteriota bacterium | reverse complement strand
CTCCCACAAGCGAGGTCTCACCCCATGGCAGATCATCCAGCAGCTCGACCCCCGCCTGCCTGTTGCCGTCTGCTTGCTTCCTCCTCCCTTCCTCGATTATCGTCTCGACGCACGCCTTCGACCCCTTCCCCCCTCTCCCCAGGGGGGATACGATGTACCAAGGCTTCCCTAGCGCTTGCGCGGGTGAACTGACGCGAGTTTACCGGACAACCAAGGAAATCGGTGAACTCTTCGAGACGGTTCCGCATGTCGCTGTCATGGTAAGGGCATAAGTTCCTGCCGGGGTCCCTTGTGGAGTGGCAGGAGGCCTTGAGCTCAAACCTCCGCCTCCGCCGCCGCAGGCAGCCACATTCAGCAATAAGGTCATGATGCAGGCGATTCTCAGGGTTAAGCGCAAGGGGGCCATACGCTTCGAAGAACATTGTGATGCCAGCAGCGCGGCCAAAAGGCAAACGATCGCCAATGGCAGCGCAGGCCCGCGCGGCTGGTGGAGGCTGACCGGGGCCGTAGCTCTCGCGGTAGTCGAAATTGTCACCTTTACCAATGCGGAGTTTGAGCCATCGAGCCTGATGCTCTGTGGAGAAACGGTACAGCTCGCCTCCTTTGGCGCTCCCGTGCAGGCAAGCGACAGAGTCTCGTGAGATCCGCCCAGAGGCACGATGGTGACTGTAATAGCGGCGGATTCGCCGGCAGCGAGGGTGATTCTTGAGGGCGGAGTTTGGAGCGAGAAATCAGTCCCACTTCCCGAAAGGACTACATCCTTTGATTCCTCCGGCAGGCTGTTGGTCACGGCCAGCATGCCCGCATGGGAGCCAGCCGATTTGGGAGAAAACCTTACCTGGATTATGCAACCTTGACCCACGGGGATAATAGGAGGGCAGTCGTTCGATTGAATAAAATCACCACGGACGTCGATTCCGCTCAACTCCAGTGAATCTGATCCAGGATTCATCAGCGTGATATCCCTCGGTCCGCTTTCGCTGCCGACGAGTTGAGGCTCAAAAATCACCTGGCTTGCGGAAAGATGAATTTCCGGAGCAACCCCTACTCCCGTCAGGCGTACTTCGGTAGTCCCGCCCAAGCCGTTATCTTCAATCGTCAGCGCACCTTCCCGCCTACCCTTGCTCATAGGAGTAAAGACCACCGGCATTTCGCAGCTCGCACCTCCAGCAAGATTCGGGCAGGCGCCCACGCTCGCGAAATCCCCGGTCGTCTCCACGTCCTGCAATTGAAGTTCGCTACCCCCAATATTCACAAGCTGCAGATTTCGGGGTTCACTCGTGGTCGTCAGGCGTTGATTGCCAAAATCGATTCCAGCGGGAGCCGCGTAGAGAATGGGTACATTCCCCAGCGCGACCTTGGTGATCACTCCGTCGAATGCTCCGCCTCCGTAGGCGGCTTGCATCGGGCGCGCTGTAAGGTAATCCGTGGAAATCGTTTCGCCTGCCACATAGGCATTCGCGAAACGATCCACAGCCACGCAGTGACCCTTGTCGTGCGCCGTCCCCCCGAGATTTGTCGCGAATTCGAGGGCCGTCCCACCATCGTTCAGGACCGCGAGGAATGCGTCGTAAAAACCACCTGCCACATTCTGGACGGGATTGATCACCGGAAATGCCGAACCATACGTGGTGCCGGCGACATAGGCCCGGCCGATGTCGTCAATGGCGACGCTCGTCGCTGAATCCGCACCCCCACCACCCAGATAAGTGGAGTAGAGAAACGAATCTCCGGAAGGATCAAGCCTGGCAACGAAGGCATCGGTGTTATTGCCGCCGCCCGAAATTTGAAACGAACCGTAGGTTACCGGAAAATCCTGCGAAGTCGTCATTCCGACTATGGTTGCCCTGCCTTCGTCGTCAACCGCAATGCCATTCGCATAGTCTCCACCTGTGCCGCCGAGATAGGTCAGGTACGCAAGGCCGGACCCATCCGACGCAAGCTTTGCCACGAAGGCATCGAAGCATGGGAATATACTCGCCAGCGCACCACAGGGCCCTCCGGCGTAGCCAGGCTGCGGCCCCGCCGTCGCAGGCAGGTCGGGAGAGTTCGTATATCCGGCAACAAAGATGTCTCCTGCTGCGTCCAGCGCGACGCTCGTGCCAAAGTCGTCCCTGCTGCCACCCAGGAATGTCGCAAAGGTCAGCTGCGAGCCGCTCGCATCGAGTTTCGCCACGAACCCCTCGGTTGCTTCACCTCCATATTCGCCCTGGAGCGCCCGGCGCGTAGGGAAGTTCGCGGAGGTAGTCGTGCCCGCGATCACCGCGTTCCCCGCTGCATCCACCGCAATACCCTGCGCGAGATCGTCGCCACTGCCACCAAGATAAGTGGCATAAATCCACGATGAACCAGACGAATTGAGTTTGGCCACAAACGCATCAAAACAAGGTTTGGGCTCTCCGGGGACACCGCAGTCGCCGCCCCCTTGCACCGATTGAGCCGCACTCGTGGTGTGCAAATCCACCGAATTCGTGTAACCCGCAATGTAGGCGTTCCCGGTGGCGTCAACGGCAATCGTGGTGGCAAAATCATCTCCGCTTCCGCCAAAGTAAGCGACGTAGACCAATCGCCGGCCCGTGGGGTCGAGCTTGGCCACGAACGCGTCGAAGCACTGGTAAGTGTCCGGACCACTGCCGCAGGACCCGGCTGTGAGAGTCGACTGGACTGAATCCGCTTTGGGCAGGTCTGCAGAGTTCGTATAGCCCGTCACATACAGGCTGCCCGTTCCATCCACCGCCAGTCCTGTGACGACGTCTGAGCCCGAGCCTCCCAAGTAAGTTGAGTAACTTAGGGAAGGCCTGGCGGAGACGCCCAGGGCATCTCCGGCGGCCGCGAAACTGGAGGTTTGTGAGGGAGGAAGGGGAAGGGTTATCGGCCTGAGAGCTCGAGGCCCCTCCCTCCGGTTCAGGTAATGCAAGCCCCACAGTGGTGGGGGCGGAATTGCACTCACCTGGGCGGATACGAGCACAGCCAGAAAGAGGTTCCACATTGTCCCCAAAGCTCGTCCCACCTAAAGTAATTCGACGGAGTGTGAGGCGAACATGAGGCGAAAGTGCCGGGGGACAGGGGGGGACGCAAACGCTATACGGAGACAAGACGCACCGAGCTCGTGGCACACTCCAAAAGCTGGGCCGCGGACTTGGACCGAGGGTCGGACATCAGCGAATACGAGCCAACGCCCATGGACGGCCCGGCGGCGGCCGGGTGCGCAGGACCCGCAAATCCAACTGTGGGGAAGCACGCGACTGACCCTGCAGCAACGCCCTTGAGGAACGTACGACAGTTCATGAGCCAAATTCCTTCAGAATCGATCCCAGGGAGGACGAAATTCTCACCCAAACAGCTTGTTTGCTTAGGCGTCCCCGGGAAATTCTTCCTTTGCGCTTTCCCAGGACAACTTTCGGCCCGTACGGAATGCGATGTCGGCCAGATGCCCAATATTCGTCGAACGAAGTCCCGTTTCCGTTTCCGCGGCCGGCTTTTGGCGTGAAAGGCGGCTTCGCAACCGAAATCAGCGTAGGCGGGTCATGAGCATGAACATTTTGACCGCAGACATCAGTGGTGTTCATCCTTCACTCTTATACGTCCGTGAGCCTCTTGTTGAGCCCAGTGCGGAGATTGATGCCGAACTGCACATAGGCCTTCAGGCCGCACAAGGTGTAGGTCCACCCGGCGTTCTGCCCCAGGGCCCGTTTGACGCCCTCTTCCGTCAGCGGAAACTTGGACTCTGTGATCGTAACGACGGTGGCGTCGGGACCGTCCGGCGCGAATTGGATGGTCGTGCGCATCCGCGGACCGAGCGCGCTCGACTCCCAAACGATCTTACGATTGTCCTCGACCTCCAGCACGTCGATCGAGACCTTCGCGCCCACATCAGCGAACTCCCAGATGACCTTAGTTCCCGCCTTCATTGGTCCGCTGGCAGCCGAGATAAAGTAGTCGGACATCTTCTCCGGATCGACAACCGCGTCGAACACCTCTTTCACAGGCCTCAGAATTCGCTCACGCACGTTCACATCAAAGTCCATCGTTGTTCTCCTTCTTGATCATGGGTGTTGGATAATCGAGTCGGTGACGAGTGCCCGCTGCCCCCCATGATCGATTATCATTCCCTCACCTCTTCCACGAGGGCGCGGAGTCGTCCGAGCGCCTCATCCCACTGCCGTGAGATTTGTGCAAGGTGGCGCTGCGCCTCTGCTAGGCGCCGTTGATCCAAATGCCAAACGCTCTCGCGTCCGCGCCGTGTGCTGCGCACGAGCTCCGCTTTCTCCATCACGCGCAGATGTTTGGTAATAGCTTGACGTGTAACGTTCGAGCCCGCAGTAAGCCTGGCGATGGACATGGGCCCGCAGGTGGTAAGACGGGAGACAAGCCGTAACCGGTGCTCGTCACCCAGGGCTGCGAACAGCGGCGCGGAGCCAATCGACCTCGCCCGGGCTCCCGAGTTATGCCGCCTGGGCAAGGTACTCCTCGATTACCTTCTCCATCATGCTCCAACCTCTCTCGTTTGCTGAGAACGCCTGCGCCCGGCGCGCCAGCGGGATTCCATCAAACCCGGACTCGACGACGGTCAGCATGACGCCGTTCGCCACTTCCTCCAGCGTAAAGACGACGAGCGTCGTTGGCT
>JACQNR010000408.1 GCA_016202975.1 Acidobacteriota bacterium | reverse complement strand
GTCTTTCCTTCGCGAATGACTTCGCGCAGATTGCAGCGACGCCGCGCTGCGGGAGGGATCCAATGACAGAGGGCGGCTTGCGCGTCACGGCTTGCCGCGGGCGGGCCGTCCGTTACGTGCATCGCCGTCACTTCAGCTCCCACCCGGGAGCCGAGGTCGACCGAGTAGGCCAGCGCTTTTTGTGACAACTCGCTGAAGTTCACAGGGCTCAGAATGCGACGAATGGGGCGGGGGGCCGTCGTGATGGGGGGGCCAACGGTGAGGATGGGCCCCGTTGTCTGGCGAAGCACACTCTCCATGACTGAGCCCAGGCGGATGCGGGTCAGGCCCGTTCGCCCGTGAGTGGACATGACCACGAGATCCGCATCCCACTCTTTGTGCATCCTGAGAATCGCGTCCACCGGCTCCCGCTCGACCAGGCGGACAGAACGCCGGACATCGTGGGCAAGATGCCGGGCGGCAAAATCTTCGACAAATTTCCGGGCGCCGCGCAGGCTCCTCCCGTATTGCTTCTTCAAGGCTTGAATCTGGGCGGAAGTGAAATAGACCGGGGCGTCAACGCGCTGCGCGTGAAGGACTCGGATTTCCGCGCCAAACGACCAGGCCAGATTTCCCGCCACGCTCAGGGCAACCGCGGAATAGTCGCTGAAATCGACAGGACAAAGAATTCGGCGCGGCGCGAATTCCGCCATACAGAGGCTCCTTTCTCACTACCCGAGGATCCGCCCTTCAGCCGCGCACGCCCAGCCTGCGCAGGAGGCTCATCATCGGACACCAGTTCGTAAAAGACGACTGAAAAAGGTTCAGGCCCACGAAGGCCGTGACGTAGTAAAACTTGGCGCTCACCAGGAATCCCAGGACCACACTGAGCGTCACAAAAATACCGGCAATCAAACGAAGCCAACGATTGAGTTCCATGTCTGTCACCTCTTAATGGGATGCAGGCGTTTTCTCAACGGAATGCAGGTCGGCCAAATCCAGCGGATGTCCGTGATCGCGCTCACGCTTGGCGTGCAGGTAATACAGCACCGGCACCGCCATCCGCGAAAGTAATGTGGATGCGACCTCGCCCGCCATCAAGGAAACCGCCAGCCCCTGAAAGATTGGGTCGAACAAAATGACGAAAGCGCCTACGACCACCGCCGCCGCGGTCAGCAGCATAGGTCGGAATCGAACAGCCCCGGCATCGACCACCGCGTCCTCCAGCGGCATGCCCTGCTTGCGCCGCAGCTCGATAAAATCCACGAGGATGATGGAGTTGCGCACAATGATTCCCGCGCCCGCGATGAACCCAATGATGGAAGTCGCCGTAAAGAATGCGCCCATCAGCGCGTGCGCCGGCAGGATGCCGACCAGCGTCAGGGGGATCGGCGCCATGATCACCAGCGGCACGCGGAACGATTGGAACCACGCCACGACGATCACGTAAATCAAAACCAGCACGACGGCGAACGCGAAGCCCAGATCTCGAAACACTTCGTAGGTGATGTGCCATTCGCCGTCCCATTTCATCGAAACTTTGTCGGTGAGGAACGGCAGATGTGTTGCGTACCGCTCGATGGCGTAACCATCCGGCGCCTTGAGTTTGTCAAGCGCGGTGGAAAGTTTTTGAATCGCGTACACTGGGCTCTCTTCGCTTCCCGCCACGTCGGCGCTGACGTAGACGACCCGCTTGAGGTTCTTGTGGTAGATGGTCTTTTCGATTGTGTCTTTTTCAATCCCCGCCAGCTCACTAAGCGGCACCAGGGCTCCCGTCATCGACGCTAAGCGGATTTCTTTCAGGTCTCTGAGGCTCGTCTTTTCATCGCGCGGGAATTCTAGAAATATGGGCACATCTTCCTTTTCCCTCGGCTGATGGGCGAGTCCCACCCCGGCACCGCTCAAAGCCACGCGCAAGGTGTTCGAAATCTGCTCCGCCCCCACGCCATGGAGCGCAGCTTTTTCTTTGTCCACCAGAAACGTGTAACGGGGCTGTTCGTCCTCCACGGTCCAGTCAACATCCACAACGCCCGGGGTTTTCATAAACTCCTCGCGGATTTGGCGGGCCACCTCAATCTGCTTTCCTATTTCAGGCCCATAGACTTCGGCGACCAGCGTCTGGTACACGGGCGGACCGGGCGGAATTTCCGCCACTTTCAGCCGCGCGCCGAATTTCTGGCTGATGGGCTCGATGGCGGTGCGGACGCGCTTGGCAATCTCGTGGCTTTGCGCGCTGCGCTGGCCCTTGGGAAGGAGATTGACCTGGATGTCGGCTTCGTTCGAACCGCGGCGCAGGAAATAATGGCGGACCAGGCCGTTGAAATTGTGCGGCCCCGCCGTGCCGGCGTAAACCTGGAAATTGACCACTTCCGGTTCCTCGGCCACTCGGCGGGCGATTTCGCGCGACACGCGGGCTGTCTGCTCGAGGGTCGTGCCTTCCGGCATGTCGATAATCACCTGGAACTCGCTCTTGTTGTCGAAGGGCAGCATTTTCACGCGCACGATCTTGAGCACGGGCAGTGCCATTACCATCATGAACAGCAGCACGACGCCGACGAAGAACAGCCGACGCTTCCCCGCGTCCCGAATGAGGGGGTTCATAGCCCGCCGGTAGATGCGGGTGGTCCAGCCTTCCGCCCCGCCTTCTTCCTCGCCGTGATGCGTGCCTTCGCGCGAGAGCATGCGCAGCGCCGCCCAGGGAGAAATTACGAAGGCGATAATCAGCGAGAAGAGCATTGCCACCGAGGCGCCCACCGGAATCGGCCGCATGTAGGGGCCCATCAAACCGCCAACGAACGCCATGGGCAGGATGGCGGCGATCACCGTCCAGGTGGCAAGCATGGTCGGGTTGCCGACTTCGTCGACCGCCTCGACCGTTACGTCGGCGATGGAACGCCCTTTGTTTTCCGGCAAGTGGAAATGCCGCGTGATGTTCTCCACCACGACGATGGCATCGTCCACCAGAATTCCGATGGAGAAAATGAGGGCGAAGAGCGTGACGCGATTCAGTGTGTAGCCGTAAATAAAATAAAGAAACAAGGTCAGCGCCAGCGTCACCGGCACGGCGGCGAGCACCACAATGGACGATCGCCAACCCAGGGCCAATGCGATCAGCACCGTCACCGAAAGCGTGGCGAGCAGCAGGTGTTTGAGCAGTTCGTTGGATTTTTCCTGCGCGGTTTCGCCGTAGTTGCGCGTGGTCGTGACGAGGATCCCGGAGGGAATGACGGTGCCCTTCAAACTCTCGATTTTTTCGAGTGCCCGCTCCGCCACCAATACCGCATTCTTGCCCTTGCGCTTGGCGACGGTGAGGGTCACCGCAGGCAGATTTGCTGCGCCGCTGGCTGCCTTGACATGGGCGCCTCGGCCGTACCCGAACAGCACGTAGTCTTTGGGCTCTTCCGGACCGTCGCGGATCTCCGCCACATCGCGCAGGTATACGGGCCGCTCCTCCGAAACGCCCACGACCACCGCTCCGACGTCTTCGGCGCTGCGAAGGAAATCCCCCGTCTCGACGGCGTATTCCTGGTTCGCCGCCGCGAATGCCCCGGATTGGAGGCGCTGATTGGCGCGCTGGAGCGTGGGAATCAGAGTGGCGGGCGCGACTCCATAGGCTGCCATCCGGGCGGTGCTCAAGAGCACACGGATTTGCCGCCGCTGGCCGCCGATTAAGCTGGTCTCCGCCACATCATCGATGTTCTTGACGTGCCCCTCGACCTCCGCCGCCACGCGCCGCAGCATGGAACTGTCATACCGGTCGCTGGAAAACGTCACCGCCAGAATCGGTACCTCGTCGATCGAGCGCGGCTTGATAATGGGTTTGGAAGCCCCGGGAGGAATCAAATCGAAGTGTGAATACATCTTGTTATAGAGTTTGACGATCGAATGCTCTTCGTCTTCGCCCACGCGGAATCGTACGATGGCCATGCTCAGGCCCGGTCGGGTGGTGGAATAGACGTATTCCACGCCGGGGATTTCCCAGATCAGCTGCTCCATGGGCGTCGTCACGCGCTCTTCCACTTCCTTCGCGGTCGAGCCGGGCATTTCCACAAACACGTCCATCATGGGAACGATGATTTGCGGCTCTTCCTCGCGAGGGGTTTGCATGACGGCGAAGACGCCGAGAAGGATCGAGAAAACCATCACCAGCGGAGTCAGCTTGGAATTGATGAAGTAGTGGGCGACGCGGCCGGCGAAGCCCCACTTTCCGTTGCTCATTCCCCCTCCACCCCCGCGCCGTCGCGCAACTGTTGCAGCTGCGATACCGCCACGCGTTCACCTTCGGATAGCCCGGAGAGAATCTCGACTCGCTCGACAAAAACCTTGCCGGTCTTCACGAGGCGGAATTCCGCGCTGTTTTGGGCGCCGATGACATAGACTCCCTCCAGCTGGCCGTGGTCGACCACGGCTTGGCGCGGCACCGTCAGGCGCTTTTCCCGGCCAATGGCGAAACTCGCCGTCCCGTACTCGCCCGAGCGGCAGCCGCAGTCTCGAGGCAAATCGATCTTGACCAGAAAACTCCGGCTCGCCGTATCGGCCGAGGGGACAATCTCGGCTACGCGACCGTCGATTTTCCCGTGCCCCGTATCCACGGCGGCGGTCGTGCCCACATTCACTTTGGCGATGTACTGCTTGGGGACGCTCGCCTCCAGCCGGTAGCGACTGGGATCCTCGACGGTGAGGATCGGATCGCCGGGCATCACGACGGTGCCCGCGTCAACGGACTTTGCCGCCACCACGCCGTCGATAGGCGAGACGACGCGCGAGTAGCTGTAGACGGCCTGTGCCGAATCTTTCTGGGAGAGTGCCTGCTGGCCACGGGCCTTGACCTGTTTGTGTTTAGCTTGCATGGCCCGCTCGTTCGCCAGGGCGGCCTTGTAGCGCGACTCGGCGCCCTCGAACTCCTGCCTGCTGACCGAATTCTTTTCGAGCAGGCCCTGGTATCGCTTGTAGGTCGCCTCGGCGAATTGCCGGTCCGCGGCGGCGGCCTGGAGCGCCTGCTCGACCTCGGCGGCGCCTTGCGCGGCCTCTTCCACGCCCGCCTGCGCGGCAGCGAGCTGGGCGCGCGGCGTTCGGTCGTCGAGCACCGCCAGCACCTGGCCGCGTCGAACACGATCGCCCGCCTTCACGCGCATCTCGAGCACCGTGCCGCTGATCTGCGCGGCGATCTCGCTGGTGGTGGCCGAGCGCACCGTGCCCGTCGCCTCATAGACGTCCGGCAAGGCCTCGAACCGGACAGCATCGAGCTTGACCCCGCGGACACGCTCGGCTGCGGCCTCCTTCCCCTTTTCTCCCGATCCGCAGGCCGTCAACAAAAGCGCCGCGGCGATGGCCATGACTAAACGTGTGTGTTTGCGCATGTTTCTCTTCTTTCCTACTGTTCTATTGCCGGACCGCCGCGGAATCGGCGGCCAATTCGCCCGTCGCCAATTCCAGCGCGGCGAAGCTGAGCCGATAATCGAAAAACGCGTTCAGGAAATTCCGCTGCGCTGCGGTGTGCTGGGTTTCCGCTCGCAGCAGATCGGTAATGGTCGCGAGCCCCGCCTCGTAGCGGTTCTGGGTGATGCGCAGGCTTTCCCCCGCCTGCCCCGCCGCCCCGCGTGACACATCGACGCGGTCTCGCGCCGTGGTCAGGTTCAAGTAAGCCCGCCGGACTTGAAGCCGGATCGACAATGCCAGTTGATTGCGCATCGCTTCGGCCTGGCGCTGGCGCGCCTCGGACGCCTTCAGGCGGGCGCGGCGAGCCCCACCGTCAAAGAGGTTGAAGTTCAGCGAAGCTCCCGCAATCCAGTTGTCGTTTCCTCGGGTCAGGAAAGTCTGATTGTTCTGCTCCCAGGTGCCAAAGATGTTGAACGTGGGTAGGAATTCCGACCGCGCCCTGCGACGCTCGTTGGCAGCTCGCTCTTCGCCGGCCTGCGCTTGGTGATAGTCGGGACGCGCCACGAGCGCGCGCTGCTGGCGTTCCTCGAGCGTTCCCGCCTCGAATGTGGCTTCCTGTAGCTGGCTTCCGAGCGCGACGGGCGAATTGTCCGCGACGCCCATTGCTACGTTGAGCGCCGCGTCAGCAAGCGCCAGCGCGTTCTTCTCGCGCAAGAGGTCTTCCCGAGCCTGCGCCAGCTGCACCTGCGCGCTGAGCAGATCGGAGGGTACGGCGAGCCCCTGTTCGGAGCGCGCTTGCGCGCGCGTCAGGTCCGCCGCCGCCGCCTCGACCGAAGCCTCGGCCACGCGCACACTCTCGCGCGCCATCAACCCGTTGAGGTATGCCTGAATCACGCTGAAAATGATCTCCTGCCGCGTGCGTTCGCCGCCCTTCACTGCGCCCCGCGCCTCCAGGCGCGCATCCTGGACGCGCCGCGACGTTTGGCCGGCATCCCACACCGGCATCGCCGCCGTAAACTGGGTGCGAAAGTTGTCGAGCGCTGGCGGGTAGTTCAAGGAAGAAAGCGCGAAGTTGGGCGCGGCAAATTGCCCCTGCGTCAGCAGGCTTCCGAATACGTAGACAGGATTATTGCCGCGCGTGGCGCTCTCCACAAAATCCACGCGCGGGTAGCGCCCGGCCTGGGCAGCAGCGATGCCGTCCTTCACCGCCTCGGAATATGCGTCCGCGGCCTCGATGGCGGGATGACGCTTGAGCGCCATCTCGACGGCGCCCGCCAGCGTCAGGCCCCCCGATGCATCGGATTGCGCTTTGAGCGGAGTTATCCCCGACGCCGCGATAAATATCGCAAGCGTCCACACATTTAATTGTTTCATTATGCTGCCTCGGCGGAGGTGTCTTCCTTCTCCTCCGGAATGATCTCGAACGTGGTTTCCAATTTCGCGGTCTTGGAAATCATGGCCCCCACCGAGCAGTATTTGCTCTCGGAAAGCTCGATGGCCTTCTCGACCGCCGCCGGGTCGATCTCGCCGCGCAGGCGGTGTTTGATCAGGACTTTTGTAAAATACTTCGGAGGATCGGGGTTCTGCTCCGCGGCAAGCTCAATTTCGTAGCCGGTTACTTTCTGGCGTTTCTTGCGAAGAATGCTGATGACATCAAATGCCGTACAGCCGCCAAGCGCGAGCAGCGCGAATTCAATGGGTCTTGCCCCGGTGTGACCTTGCTCATCGTCCATCAGGACGGCGTGGCCGGTGCCCGATTGCGCCACAAATTGCCGTCGTGTCCCCCCTGCTTCTGTCAAACTGAGTTTGCCGGAAATCATGATCCACCTCGTTATGAACGTAACAATGAGTCCGAATTTGAATCAGGCGGATCACAGAGGCAACCTCCTCTTCACTTCAAAAGATGCAGCTGAGAGCAACTTGGTAACAAAATATTCATACAAAAGCTACTTTCGCGCCCGGAGTGCAGGGGCACGTTGGCGCCGTCCCCCCACGACTCACCGGCGCTTTGGCCGGCCCGGGCCTCGCAAGTTTTGCGCGGCTGAGCCCTCTCCACTACTGCTTGTACCGCTCTTTATAGAATTTCAGAATACTTTCGAGCTCACCGGGCTTGAGCCCTGCCTTCCAGCGGTGCCAGTCCTGGCTCAGGACTTCCTTGGATATTCCCGGCTGATGGTGGTCCGCCTCGGGAAGGAACTCATTGTAAAAGTTCTTGGCCACTTCATAGAAACCGTGCCACTGGGTGTAGTCGGGCCCCATCATGGCGGTTCCCATGCGGGCACGGCGTCCCTGGTGATGCCAGAGTTCGTAATACGTCCACTCCAGCTTCTCGTCGAACGGCGTGGCGCTGAGCGCCCCATCGGCGTGCAGCTTGTCCATGATCGCTTTCGCCGGCCGGGCGAATTTTTCGTTGTAGAGATCAACGGTCAGGTCGTACTGCTTGTAGAAATTCTCGACCCATCCCGTGGCATGGCAGTTCGAGCAGACGTCCTGCATCGCCGCACGCTTCTTCACCCAGTTGTCGAGCTTGACTGAGATAACCGGCCGCAGCGTCCAGCTGATCCGCTCCCCCACGTCGTG
>JACQNR010000407.1 GCA_016202975.1 Acidobacteriota bacterium | reverse complement strand
TTTTCAGCATAGGCTATATCCCTAGTCAGCACGAAAAACGGTTTTTCATCAACCTGCTAGAAAACACCTCACCACTCCGCAACTGACCCATCGTCGTGGAAGATCATCTGCCCCAGAATTTCCTGCTGGAAGTGATGTTTGCGCGCCTCGGCTTCATTGATATCAAAACCCAGGCCGGGCCTGTGGCGCGAGCCAGTGCCCGTCCTTCATCTCCGGCTTCATTCTCACCACTTCAAAGCGCCATGGCACATCCGAAATCATCTCTTCCTGGATCAGAAAATTTGGAGTGGCAAGATCGAAGTGCAGCGCGACGATATTCGCCACCGGCCCGTTGGGATTGTGCGGCGCAATTCCCATCAGGTACATTTCGCCCATCGCCGCGATCTTGCGCGCCTCAAATAGGCCGCCGCAATGGCTCAGGTCGGGCTGCAGCACGTGGCAAGCCTGTTGATCGCACACGCGGCGAAAATCCAGTAGCGCATCCGGGAGTTGACGACGAGAGTTTTGAAGTCCGTAATCTTCATGGCTATCCACCTTGTTCTTAATCAAGAGGGCTCCCAATATGAGAAGCGAGACCGCGCGCTGGCAAGCGGAAACACCGCGCTTTCCTCACCACCCGGGCAACGATACAATGGTCGGCGATTGAAGCAACTTGTTCGAAGATGAAACTTGTTCGCATCCTGATCGGATTGGTGGTCGTCGCGGCAATACTCGCTGTCGCAAGCTGGGCGGTGCGAGACTGCCAAGTTGCGCTTTACGTCTACGAAAATTGCATTTGGCTCGAAGTGAGAGATGCCCTGGGACTTCCCCAGACCAAACTGCTGCGCGCCATTCTGTTGCAGGAGATTGGGATCAGTCTTCTCGTGGGAATTTATTTCACGTGGAAATACGTGTTTCCGCGGCGGGCGCAGGGAACGAAAGCCGTGCCGACCGACTGATGGCTGAAATATTAAACCCGGAAGACTTAGGTCGTGTAGAGTGGAGGATATTGTGCCTGCTTTGCCAAAATCCGGCCGCGCGCATCGAGTTGGCTAACTCTCTCCACGACTACCGCTGGAGCGACCTGGTCTGCCGGGTCATTTATCAAATCGTTTGCAGCTCGCCGCAGATTTCTCCAGAACAGCTTCGATCGCAACTCCCCACGCGCCTGACCAACGCCGGATTTCCGGACTTCGCGTGGGAAGGCCTTTTCCTGCCGAACACCTGTTCCGTCCAGGAAGCAGAAACGCTCCTGCGTGAATTGCAGGCGCCTCCCAGCTCGTGAACGCTTGTCCACTTCGATGAGAACTATTTGAAGATTTGATCCAATGGAGGGTGCGGTCCGAGTTGACCTTTCTCGATCCCCAAGGCCTTGAGGAGTGTCGGGCCGATGGCAGTCATGGGAATATGACCAAGCGCTCCCCCTTTCTTGATATGCGGGCCCCACGCGATGAACGAAGCCGCCAGCCCCGGTCGGAAAGGAAGGTGACCGTGAGTCCCTGTGGTTTGAGGAAGTTTTTGAATGACCTCGCCGGAAGCCTTGCTGTCAAAACTCGCGGCCGAGGGCGCTTCCAGGGCAATCTGCGCCGCCGGCTCAGCTCCGAGGTCCTTCAGAGCTTCGCGCCCGAGCTCGCCGTAGAGCGCGCCTTCATCGCGCAGGGGGTGGATCGCCGCTTCGACGTCCGCGCGAAGGTTCTGCGACTCCGGCCAGGAGATGAAGAACGATCCGCCATCGGCCATCGTGAAGACCTTTCCGCCGGTGACATTTCCATTTTCATCCGCCGTGATGAGTCCCGCCCGCGCGAGCAAAACATTCGGGCTGATGGAGCGCTCGACCGAGAGGAATCCGTGATCCGACACGATGAAGACGTCCGTTTTGTTTTCGAGCCCTGCTGCCTTCACGGCCGTGAGCAACTCTCCGATGCGCTCGTCGGCCTTTTCGACGGCGGCTGCCGCCTCCGGACTCGCAGGCCCGCGCTGGTGCAGAGCGCCATCGAGTTCCGCAAGGTGAAGCATCAGAAGATTGGGCTGGTGCTTCTTGAGAACGAACCCCGTGAGCTTCACTTTCATCACGTCGTCGCTCGCCCCCTGCGGCGGCCCCAGCTCCAGCGCCGCTTCAAAGAGCAGACCCGGTGTCGCGAACTTCGCCACATAGAGCGGGTCGCCTGCCATCCCCTTGGCCGGGTCCCATATCTCTGGAATGTTCCAGTTAATGGGCCCACCCACGGTTACCGACCAAAACACGGAAGAGGTGGTCAGATTATTCTGGCGTGCGAGGTCCCACAGGGTTGGGACTTTTATAGCGTTTGAAAACCAGAACCAGTCTTTCGAATTCTTTCCGGCCTCGCGTGAAGAAAGATTCGAGTAAATGCCATGCTCAGCGGGCATCCGGCCCGTGACCATCGTGGTGTGGGCCGGATACGTTAATGAAGGGTAGACACTCCACACGCCCTCGGCATAACTGCCTTCCTCCATCAGCCGCTTAAAGTTGGGAATATGAAGGTTTGGGGGCGGATGGGTAAGCCAGCTCGCGCCAAGTCCATCCACGGAAACAACCAGGACGTGCCGCGGCGATGCGGACGCAGCGCTCTCGCCCCGCTCGATGGGGAGCGCGAGACCCCAATTCGCCCCCATCGCCAGCAAGGCCACTGCGGCAAAAGAGAACACACCAGTTCTCAGCCCGCGAGCTGCATGGCGTAGAATGGTCATGAGTCTGGCAATGGTTAAGTCCATATCGCAACCGGCACCTGTGCTGACCAGTGTCAGCGCGCCCCGGCTCAAAGTCGTTACGGCGCTCGAAGTCGCCCTGATTTACGCGGGTATTTTACTCTACATCTGGCGCTGGCAGTTCACTCATCCGCGAGTATGGATGGTTTTGTTTGCGATCGTACTTGTCAGCCATGTCGCGCACCGGGATCGCCTTGCTTCGATGGGACTCACCCTGGACCACTTGAGGACCACGCCCAGGCGGTGCTTCCGTTAGCCCTGGCTCTCTTCGTTCCAGCAGTCATCTACGGCTTCGCGCATCGAAGCCTGCTGGTCATCCCGCCCGGACACGCCGTGCTCATGTCGTTCGCGATGTATGGATTGTGGTGCGTCTTCCAGCAGTATCTGATGCAGTCCTACTTTCACCGGCGCCTGATGAGCATGAGCCGTAACCACCACTTAACTTCTGCCCTGGTCGCGCTGATGTTCGGCGCGGCGCATATCCCCAATCCGATCCTGATGGCCGCCACGACCGCGGGCGGTTTCATCCTGGCCCAGGTTTTTGCCCGCCACCGCAACATCTGGCCGCTGGCGCTCGCGCAGACCGTAGGAGGCTTCCTGATCGCCGCGCTCTCGCCTTCTTCTCTGATTCACAGCATGCGGGTCGGCCCGGGGTACTTTTTCTTTAACCTGCGCTAGAAGTTTCCTTCACAAGGTTCGATCCACGCCTCGCGGAGCCGGCCCTCTCCCGGCGGAAGCTGGTTGTCAGTTCCCCGTTGTGCAGGAGTTCGTCAGATAACGCGATCGGCGCCTTGCAGACCTTCCACGCGCAGACGCAGGGCACGCACGATGTCGCGATTGGGCGCAGCAGGCTGGCCGAAATGTCCCGCAATCACATATCCACACTGCTCGCAGGAACCATCGGTATTGATTCGGACGCTGCTCACATCGTGCCAGTTTCGCCGGACGATCACGCGCCTGCAACCGGGGCAGATCGTGTTGCCGCCATCGGAGTGGATGTTTCCCTCATAAACGTACTTGAGGCCCATCTGCATACCGATGCGACGCGAGCGGTGGAGCGTATCGGGCGGCGTGCGCGGTTTGTCACGCAGCTTGAAGTCGGGATGAAATGCCGTGAAATGCAGCGGCACGTCGTCGCCGAGGTTTTCGAGAACCCAACCGCAGAGTTCTTTGATTTCTTCCTCCGCATCGTTCAACGTAGGAATGATAAGGTTCGTCAGCTCAAACCAGACATTGGTTTCGTGCCTCAAAATCTTCAGTGTGTCGAGAACGGGCTGGAGATGGGTCAAGGTGGTCTTGGCGTAGAAAGTCTCGGTGAAGGCTTTCAGATCGACGTTGGCGGCGTCGATGTGCTCGTACACGTCAAAAATTGCTTCCCGCGTGATGTAGCCGTTGGTGACCATGACGGTCTTGAGGCCCATCTCGTGCGCCACTTTCGCGATGTCGATGACGTATTCGCCCCAGATCGTAGGTTCGTTATAGGTAAAGGCGAGGCTGGGGCACTTGTACTCGATGGCCGAAAGGACCACGGCCTCCGGGACGAGGTGAAACGAATTCACCTGGTCGGATTTCGATTTTGAAATGTCCCAGTTCTGGCAGAAAAAGCAGCCCATGTTGCAGCCCGCCGTACCCATGGAGAAAATCCGCGTGCCGGGAAGAAAATGGTTGAGCGGCTTCTTCTCAATTGGATCGACCTGGACGGCTGCGGGTTGCGCGTAGCCCAAGTTATAAAGCTTGCCGCCCACGTTCTTGCGGATGAAGCAAAAGCCAGTTTGGTCTTCTCCGATATGGCAGTGGCGGGGACAGAGATAGCAATGCAGCTTGCCGTTGGGGAGGGTCTCCCACCAACGCGCCTCATGGAGACTCGCCGTCGTTGCTGTCGCCGTCATGGACTGTGCCCTAAGGCTATTGTCACTCCCGGGGAGTCCCGTGTCAAATGTTGTCCCCCGGAAAAGGCCTGAGAAAACTCGTAGACTCTGGCTCCAGAATACGATAGAAAGCGCCATCATTGTTTTCCTCGCCGTAAGGAGGAGGTTATGAATCGAAGGGACTTGCTCGTAAAAAGCAGCCTTGCCGCACTGGGGACGGCCCGCAAAGCGACAGGAATTTCCGCAATCCCCATGCCGCGGCCCGATTCGAAGCGCGCGGGTCAGCGTCCTCTGGGGCGACCACCTTGGAAAGATCAACCGAAACGTCTACGGGCATTTCACCGAGCACCTGGGCGGCTGCATCTACGACGCCATGTGGGTGGGCGAAGGTTCGTCCATCCCCAACGACGGCGGCGTGCGCAAAGACACGGCCGAAGCCTTGAAACGCATCCAAGCGCCAATGATTCGCTGGCCGGGCGGTTGCTTTGCCGACCAGTATCATTGGCGCGACGGCATCGGTCCGCGCGCCACACGCCCGCGCACCTGGAACATCTGGTGGGGGCGCGACGAGAGCAATCAGTTCGGCACCGATGAATTTATGATGTACTGCACGATGAGCGGCGCTGAGCCCTATCTCTGCTTCAACGTCGGGTCCGGAACGCCCGCCGAAGCGCTTGACTGGCTGGAATACTGCAAGGGCAAGGAGAACACGAAACTCACCTCGATGCGCGCGGCGAACGGCCACGCCGATCCCTACAACGTCCGCTACTGGTCGATTGGCAACGAGAACTGGGGCTGCGGCGGAAACTTTGACGCCGAAGACTACGCCCGCGAATACGCGCGTTACGTCACGTTCCTGAACCGGTTCGCGGAGGGGGGCAATGTGGAGTTTGTCGCCTGCGGATTGTTCCTCGGCGACTGGAACCAGAAATTCTTCGAGACGATGCTTCGCCGGCCGTTCGCGCGAGGAAGAATTCAGGGCGTGAACCACCTTTCCGTTCCCCATTACTATTTCGGCTGCGGCGATGCGACCAAGTTCACCGATGAAGAGTATTTCTGGGCGTTCGCCAGCATCCGAATTCTCGAGCGGTTCCTCCAGGAAACGCGCGCCATCATCGAGCATTACACGTCGGGCAAAGACCGCATCGGCATCGCGCTCGACGAATGGGGCATCTGGCATCCGGTGCCCGAAACCGGCGACACCGGCCTGCTACAACCCAACACTCTGCGCGACGCACTGCTCGCCTGCGCCACCTTCAACATGATGCACGGCTTCGGTGACGCCATCTCCATGGCGAACATCGCGCAGACGTTTAATGTGCTGCAGGCGCTGGCGTTTACCAAGGGCCCCAAGATGGCGCTGACGCCGACCTACCACGCCTTCGACCTTTTCCAGCCGCACATGGACGCGATGGCCCTCAAGACGCTGGTCGAGTCGCCCACCTTTAAGGGACAGATTCCGGCAGGAATTCCGTTCAGCCAGCAGCAATTTGTGCTCACCACGACCGGCGGCCGCCGCGAAATGCCCAGCGAGTACCTGAGTGCTTCCGCCTCGCTCAACGAGGGGAAGAAACAGGTCTGCGTCACGCTGGTGAATATTCACCTGACCGAGCCGATAGAGGTTGAAGTTGATCTCGCCGGGCCCGACAGCCCGGCGGTGCGCGGCGGCACGATTCGCGCGCTGACCTCGGCAAGCGTTCACGATGAAAACACGCTGGATAAGCCCGAAGTTATCCGGGCGACAGCGCCGAAGCCGCTTTTGGCCTCCGGAAACAAATTTGTTCACGCCGTGCCCGCACACACCGCGCAGGCGCTGGTGCTGGATCTCGAATAGGCTCTCAGGGGGCAGGACGCGTCCATTACACCTGCCCCCAAGAATTCTGTAGGGCCAAAAGGGGAATCCGGCGGAGCATTCAGGTTGGAATCACTTGGGCGGTGGTGTGCCCACGACAATTTTTCTCAAAACGTCGAGGGCTTCCGGAGCGCGCTTGTTCATCCACTTTTCAAAGCGCTCGGCCACCGTTTCAAGGTTCGTCCAGAAGTGGGGATTCTTGAGCGTTTCTCGCGTGGACGGCGCGAGGTGCTTGAACTTCTGCCAGACAACCCACAGTTCCCCGGTGTTTTCGAAGAAGAGGTCTTCATTGATCAGGCCGCGGGTCACGAGGGAAGCGGCCATTTCCCAGTAGCTCGTCACCATGAGGTAGGA
>JACQNR010000406.1 GCA_016202975.1 Acidobacteriota bacterium | reverse complement strand
GCGGGCCTTCGAGCATCATGTCGCTAATTTGAATAAGAACCAACTTGATTTCTGGCTTTGGGGCGATGCAGAGAGTTCGAAACGTGTGAACGAAGGGGAGCCAAACTCTTTAGATATTCAGCGAGAAGCACCACTTCCTGCGCCTTCAACTGCGGGGATTCTTGCGGGGACTCGGTCTCTTAGATGAGCCCCTTAGGCGCCCGTCAGACTAGCTAGCCGGGCGTGGAGATTACTGGATAATCTCGGGGCTGCGACCTCGGTGGAGGGGGGACTGCAGGTCAGGCTTGCATGACTGGTTGCTCGTCGACGTATGTAACAACGCCATCGTGCTCGGGAGAGGGTTTCCACCCATGATCGCAAAGGATTTCACGAGCCAGAGCGAGTTTATCAACCCCTAGGTGGACCTTCACCGACCCGTTGGAGAGTTCGGTTTCGAATGTCAGTATGTGGATACCCTTCGCCCAAAAGGTTGATACCAATTCTTCCAGAATACCCGGGCGGTCCCCTCGGCTGAATGTAAGTAGCATGGCTTTCTTCATATCATTCCTCCTCATACCCGGGCGCGACGCGAGGCCTGCTTTAAGAACAAGGGTTTTGTGAGCCACACACCTCCGAATCGCGCCTGCCCCACCTCGAAGCGTGGGGGCGCGGACGGAGTTTGAGGAAGCGCATAATCTCCGGAAGGGCGACGGGATCCTCTACATAGCCCACGGCTCCCAGGTGCATGGCCAAGGCGTAGTGCCCAAGATTCGGATTGCGTGTTACGACCAGGATAGGAGTCTGGAGGTCAAGCTCTCTGGCGTGCTCGAGAATGCACCGGCCCTCAAATGCGACCCCCCCTTGATCCACGATGATGAAGTCGAAAATCTCGGACCGCAGAAAGCTTAGCGCCGCCAAGTGGGGGGATACCAAAAGGGGCCGCAACCCCAATTCCTCAAAAGCCTCACGGTAATAGACCTGGAACTTCGGATCACCCCCCACTACGAGGACTCGACCTCGGCGAGGAGGCAGCCGATCTTGCACTGTTTCGTACTCTCCGATCATCGATTCCATGAGCACCTCAGCGATCTGGGAGAAGCTTAACCCCATCCCCATATGCCGTCGGCCAGCCATTTTCCCGGGTGGCGGGCTTTCGCGAACCGCGAGCCCACCGAGCAGGCTCGGGCGAACTGCCTATGCTGCTCTGAGGTGGCGGCGCAGATGGGAGACGATCACACACTATTTCCGGCACGGCGGCGTTACCGGCCGGGCGCAGGTGGGCCTTGATTGCGCGGACCATCTCCGGTATCGTAACGGGATACTGGAGATAATCCACGGCTCCCAACCCCATCGCTTCGAGACGGCAACCCATATCGTGACAGCGGGTTACAACCAAAACAGGAGTCTCTTGCGGAAACTCCCGCAAATAATCCAGAACACGGCGCCCTTCAAAGGCGGGCCCGCCTTGGTCTACGATCACACAGTCAAAAATCAGCAGCCGCAAATAAGCCACGGCGATGTCATAAGTGGGAGCAGCAAGGGGGACAATGCTCAATCTCGCAAAAATCCCTTGATAGTAGTCGACAAATCCGCCGTCGCGTCCCACCACCAGCGCAACACCATGCGGAATAGGCTGCTCCCCTTCCTTGTCTGGCTCGAATCTCATCTCCTTGACCTTCCAATTTCCGCACGCTTATGAGGCCGCTCGAGCTCGAAAACCCGCGGCGCGATTGGCGCGCCTCGGGGGACGTTCATGAAACCGCTTTTAGGAAGAGCTCTTCCCTGCGGTGGCGGACGTTATCCACGGCCACGCGCAAGACATGAGCCACAGATTTGACTTCAAACGGTGGCAGTATGAAGTCGAACGCACCATTCTGCATCGCCGTGATATAGAGCTTGGTGTCGTCATGCGACCCTACGACAATAACGTTGGTCGGCACGGCTGCCTTTTCCGCCAAATTGATGACATCAACCCACGTGCCGTCCTGCAGCCGCGTATCGGTGATGACCAGTTCCGGCTGTGTTTGATCCAACAGCCTGGCAACTTCATCGCAGGTCTTGGCGCTCCAAGTCTCTACGGCTTGGCCTTTCAGGAGGACTTTCAGGGGCTCAATGGGATTGGTCCGATCATGAACCAACACTGCAAAAGTACTTTTCTCTGCCATGTACCCTCCTTTCACCCGATGACTCATAGCGTGACTTGGCCCGCCCAAAGGCTGGCGCCGCGAATTCGGAAACTCGCCGAATCCATTCTTCAGGTGGCCCCAACCCACCTTGCTGCGGCGCCAGCCTCGCCACTCCGCCCACAGCCCTATAACCGGAATCGATTGAACACTTATAGTGGCTGCCCAATCATGAGTCAATCAGGCGAATCCCGTATTTAGAAATGGGAATTCCCCGATTCGTTGCTGTCAGAGGCCAGAATATGCGCCAGCGAGCCCGAAGCGGGCTTCAAGGCTGGAAGCGCTTGCATCGTTTCGCAAGGAACGCAGAGAGGGCAATGCGTCCGTGACAGCCGTTCCAGATTCGGGAGGCTGTCTGGAAGAGGCTGGGAAGACCCCCTCTAAGGCTCGATGATTTTTTCCCGGACGGCGTATCGAACGAGCTCGTTCACGGAATGGAGCTCCAGCTTTGACATGATATTCGTGCGATGCGTGTCAACGGTCTTCAGACTGATTCCGAGCTGTTGTGCAGCTTCTTTGTTGGATTTTCCTTCCGCCAGGATCTGGAGGATTTCTCTTTCACGCGGGGTCAAGCGGTGGAGGCGTGACTCCTCTGGTTGCGCTTCGCCCGGGCGGAAACCCTTCAAGACCATCTCGGAGACCGTGGGGGTAAAGAATGATCTGTTGTGCCGCAGGGAATCCAGCGCGGAGAGCAGGTCGCGACCGGCATCGGATTTCAGCACGTAACCGCGAGCGCCCGCCCGCAGGGCCTCAAGGGCCACTGTTTCAGAGTCATGGATGGTGAGGATAAGCACTTGGGTTTGAGGTGATGCTTTGACGATACGACGGGTGGCTTCAAGTCCATTCATGCCTCCCATACTAACGTCGACGATGATAATGTCGGGCTTGAGTGCCGAGGTTTTTTCGACGGCGTCCATGCCGTTGACTGCTTCACCGACAATCTCGAAGTCCGGGTTGGACTCCAGGAGCGCCCTCACTCCTTTACGTACCACCTCGTGGTCATCCGCAACCAACACTCGCACTCGCTTCAAGTCCTATGCCTCCTGGATGGGGATGGCGGCTTTCACCGTGGTGCCGCCTTTGCCGGAGCTCACTTCAAACCGGCCTCCCAG